>WRMR01000086.1 GCA_009776995.1 Planctomycetaceae bacterium
GTTCTGCCGAGACCTCCTCACATTCAAACGGACACGATCTCCGGTTTTCTCATAACTGGTGGCATCTATGGCGTCAAAATCCACCTCGGCAAACGGCAAAAATGGTTCGGGACGCGAAAAAATTACATGTACCTGCCATCATGGTCCGAGCGGAAATGGCTGTTCGACGAAATCGCGCGATTCCAGGAGGAGGTTCCCGTCACGCAACCGGTCGATACAACGCGGCCTGTCGAAAAAGGTTTGTCTTCCGATTCCACTTACGGCAAAAACCTTCTCGACACGCTGGAGTTGCACGGCAAACGGCTGGTGCGTGTCGTTCCCGGCAACGAATCGGCAATGATACGGGAAACGACCGGCCACCTGCCGCCGGGTGTTTTGCAAATCCGCTGCATTCACTGCCACCGGTTGGTGCCGCGCGACCATGTTTCGCAAGAGCGGCTGATCGCCAAATGTCCCCACTGTGACGCCGTGTTTCGGTTGAGCGAGATGGAACAAACCGGATTACCCCATCGGGGACGGGTTCATCTCCGGCGTGACGACGATTCGCTGACCATCGTGCAGCGGCCGCATCGCACCGGGTTGCCGCTTTGCATGGTGATTCTTTTCCTGCTGTTGGACGCCGGTTGCATTGCGCTTTATCTCTGGTTGCAGAAACTATTTCCCGGTGAAGACCCGCTCACTTACCTTCGGGCAAAAGGCAATCCCGACATTGCCATCGGTTATCGTCTTGTCGTTATGTATGCCGTGACGCACATTTTGTTTCTGATTCTCCCGCTTTGGGCCATGTTCGACAAACGCGTCATTCGTATCGACCGCGAAGTGCTACGGATCACCGGCTCGTGGCTTTTCGTGTTTCGCTGGAAACGCACCTTGCCCCGCGTTTCGGTTCAACTCGCACGATTTCATGTCCTGGAAGTCCTCTTTCAGCAGGCGAGGCTTTGTTACGGCAACAGGTCGGTGTATCTTGGTTGCCGCTCCGCCGGGGAAGTCGAGGCGGTTTGCGCGGAGATCAACCATTTTCTTTACACCGTGTTGCCGTGGCCTGTGGAGCATCTGGTTTTCCCGCCGCCGGAACCGGCGTTCGTCGGCGGTGTTGATTCCGGTTGCCCGGAAATTCACTTGCATTGTCCCGATTGCGGTACACAATACCCCGCCGCATCGCTTGACTTCCCACAACAGGTTGCGCATTGCCCGGACTGTCAAAAGACGACGCCGCTCGAACATGCCGTTTCCTACCCGGTCAACATTGTCGAAAACAAACCGGCGGACGATCTCCTCGTGGAAAAAACAGACGACCGCCTGTCCATTCAGTACTCACGAAGCATGGACAAGGCGTTGAAGTATGCAAATCTTATCGGCGGTTATTTTATTGTGTTCATGTTTGGCTCCATGATGCTTGGCATCGTTTACTGGTTGTTCACCGATGAAAAAATCAACGTCATTGGCCGTTGTCTCTTGCTGGTGATTTTTGTTTTGCCATTATCTGTGATGATCATTATTATTTTCTTCAAATTTGCCCAGGAAGCCAATGTGATCTATTGCGATTGGGGCATCCGCGTCACGCGGACGGCAATGACGCTGGAACACCGCTATCGCAGGCGGGAAAAAACCATCGTCATTCCCCGCGAAAAGATTGTCCGAGCGGAGCTGAACCATGAACGTGTCAAACTTGCGGATGTTTTCCGTCCCGGGACGTACCCTGCCGGATTTTTTGAAAACCGTGAATCGCGCGGCGCACACATTCTCCTGACCGACGGCACGAAGCAATATCTGCCACTCCTTTCGCTCAACACCAACAAAACCCGCGACACCACCCGTTGGCTTGCCGCAACGCTCAACGAGTTTCTGGCCTCCCATCCGGGCAAGAAACAGCAGCCGGGAGCGTAAGTGACCGGTTTCGCACCGGGCAGCTATTGAAATGACCATGTCATTCCTTCGCGTCACCCTGTGACGCGGCCAACTTCCAGACTTCAAGAAAGGTTATCTCATGTCACGTGATTCCTCTGATCCCTCCCACGCATCGTTGGGCACGCCGATTCGCGGGCTGTTGTTTGTCGTTCCCATGATCGTGCTGGGAATCATTTTTTTACTCGCGGGTTTTGCCACTGTGGCTTCAGACGACGGGGCAGTGCCTTGGATTTTCGGGTATGTCGTGATTGGCGTGTTATGGTATATCGCGGTGTCCGGTGTTCGGGTTGCGTCGCAGTGGGAACGCGGCGTCGTGCTGCGGCTCGGAAAATACCACCGCCTTTGCGGGCCGGGCGTCGTTTATATCGTGCCGTTCATTGACAGCGTGCGGTTTGTCGAGCTTCGTCTGATGACGCTTAACATTCCGAGCCAGCGGGTCATCACGCGCGACAATGTGCCTGCTTCGGTCGATGGCGTACTGTTTTTCCTTGTCACCGACCCGAAAAAAGCCATCCTCGAAATCCAGAATTACCGCTTCGCCATCTCGCAGTATTCGCAGGCGACGCTCCGCGACGTCATCGGCGGCATGTCGCTCGACGAACTGCTCTCCGAACGCGAGCAGATTCAACTGCGCATCGTCGAAATCGTCGAGGAACGCATCAGGGGCTGGGGATTGCACATCGACACAATCCGCTTGCAGGATATCGAAATGCCCGAAGACCTCAAGCGGATCATGTCGCGTCAGGCCACCGCCGAGCGTGAAAAACGGGCAACCATCACCAAGGCCGAGGGGGACAAAATTGCCGCCGAGAACCTGGCTGCCGCCGCACGAACCATGCAACAGTCGCCCGGCGCGATGAAACTGCGGACTTTGCAAACCATCGACAGCCTCGGTGCCGGACCTGCCAACACGGTCATCCTCATGCCTGCCGAATTTGGGGATATTGCAAGCAAAATGATCGAAAAATGTGACCGGGAATGATTTATGCTTATCGAAGACGGCGATGAATAGGATGGAACGCGGGTTAATGATTATTTTGCTTCGAATTTTTCGCCTTCCGTTCTGTTTTACGAATTACGCGACAATAGGGAGTGTAATCCCGATTTTTTGGTTTTTTTTGCATCTCCCTGTTGCTTTTCATTTGATCATGAATTACGGTGATTGTTATGTAAGAATCTCATTAGTGATTCTTGTTTTCCAGAGTTTGGCTATTTTGAAATGAGGCAAGTTATGAAAAAAATGAATGATTCGGATTTTTCGGAGACTTTTTTGCAACTCGTTTCATGCGGTAAAACAAGCGTCGCAGCACGACTCGCAAGCGTTACACCGAAGACATCCCCGACGGGATCAACCGGAAGTGACCGATCGCACGATTCAACAGGATGATTGTCCGAAGTGTCGCAAAGTCGTCGAGCCGGCCGTGCCCGACGCGATGCCCGATGCAACAATTGGCCATCGCGGGGAGTTGTTTGTGTTTTTATACCATGCGGACGTGCCTTTTGATAACAACCATGCCGAGCGCACGATTCGCGGTGCCGTGATGATGCGGAAAAACAGTTACTGCAACCGCAGCGTTGACGATGCGAAAACGCAGGCGATTTTGGTGAGCGTCTTCCAAACCCTCAAGCAACAAAACGCCAACGTCACAAAAACCATCGTCAACGCTTTGCACCAATTCCTCTCAAACCGAAGACGAAAAACGTATCGACTATTTCAGAAATATTTCATCAAAAATTACGGGAAAACCTCTTGACAAACAGGTATCTTTCAGAGATGGATCAAATCCCCTTGAAAGAAGAGATGAATCGTAGTGGTTTAGTTGGTCATCAGGATCAAACGTTTCATGCCCTTGTTTCAGGTGGCAACTTCGTTACAATTAGGGTGTTCAATAATTTGGGTCAATGATTCCGGACGGCATGTCAACCCGTTTCGGTGATGCATAACCGTTTGACGATAAGAAAATCATGGCGAAAATTCTTTCTGGAAACGAAGCATTTGCCCGCGGGGCTTGGGAAGCAGGGGTGACTTTTGCGGCGGGATATCCCGGAACGCCTTCAACAGAAATCCTCGAAAACGTTGCAAAGCTTTACAAAGGCGATATTTACGCCGAATGGGCACCGAACGAAAAAGTCGCGTTCGAAGCCGCCGTTGGGGCCGCCTTATCCGGGGCGCGTGCCATGACGACGATGAAACATGTTGGTCTGAACGTGGCAGCCGACCCGCTCATGACATTGGCCTATATTGGGACTGTGGGCGGTTTTGTGGCCGTTGTTGCCGACGATCCCGGAATGCACAGCTCACAAAATGAGCAGGATACAAGACGATTTGCCCAATTTGCCAAAATCCCAATTTTTGAACCTTCTGATTCCCAGGAAGCCAAAGATTTTGTACGTTTGGCTCTCGAATTGTCGGAAGAATTTCGCACACCTGTCATTCTGCGCAGCACCACCCGGGTGAGCCACTCGCGGTCGCTGGTTGACGAAGGCGAGCGCATTTTGCCTGAACGGAAAGTTGGTTTCGAGAAAGACCCGCCGCGATTCGTGCCGATTCCCGCCTGGGCAAGACCGATGCGTCAACGGGTTGAAGAGCGGATGCTTGCCCTGCAAGCGGCCGCGTGCAAGGCACCGGTCAACCGAATCGAATGGCGTGGCAAAAAAGTCGGCGTCATCACGTCGGGCATTGCTTACCAATACGTTCGCGAGGCCTTTCCCGATGCGTCGGTTTTGAAACTTGGCTGGGCTTTCCCGTTCCCGGACAACCTGATCCGCCAATTCGCCACCGGGGTGGAAAACCTTCTCATCGTCGAGGAATTGGAAGACTTTCTCGAAGAACACATCAAGGCGATGGGCATTGCCTGTGTCGGCAAAGAGGTTGTGCCGAATATCGGCGAACTGTCCGTCGATGTGTTGACCTCTGTTCGGGCGAAACTCGACCCGGCCGTTTTTGACGAGGGACGAGGGACGAGGGACGAGGGACGAGTATTTAGTCCCCCCTCATCCCTCACCCCGTGTCCCACACCGCCGGCCCGACCGCCAGTTCTTTGCCCAGGCTGTCCGCACCGCGGCATCTTTTTCGGGCTTGCCCGCCATGACGTCGTTGTGACGGGCGACATTGGTTGCTACAGTCTCGGCGTGTTGCCGCCGCTTGCGAGAATGGACACGATTCTCTGTATGGGCGGTGGCATTTCGGTTGCACACGGTATGGAACGCGCCGGTGAACCCAAGCCGGTGGTCGGCATCGTCGGCGATTCGACCTTCTTTCATTCGGGCGTCACCGGCCTGATGGATATCGCGTATAACAAGGGCAAGTCAACGATCATCGTTCTCGACAACCGCACCACGGCCATGACGGGTCACCAGGAGCATCCCGGTTCCGGCAAAACACTCATGGATGAACCGACTGGCGTTGTCAGCGTCGAAGAGGTCGGACGTGCTGTCGGCATGAAGAATATCCTGACGATCGACCCCCGCAATTTGAAACAGGTTCGCGCGGCACTCAAGGAGGCGATTGAATCGGACGAACCGTGGCTCATCGTGGCCAGAGCCGCATGTCCGCTTTATGAGCGGAAAAATCCCGGCGACCCAATCACCATCGACCAGTCCAAGTGCAAAAAATGCAAATTATGTCTGAAACTCGGCTGCCCGGCTCTCGAAAAAGTCACACACCAGAGCCGCGATGGAAATCAGAGCCGCGACGGTGACGGAGCGGTCGAAGAGACCATCCGAATCAACGAACTGACCTGCGCCGGTTGTACGCTCTGCCTGCAAACCTGCCCGCACGGTTGCCTGTCGCGAAAGCATGTGGATTATGAGCATCTCTTGTAAACAACAGAACCGCAACACAGCATGACAGTCACTGAAACTGGCAGTTGTGAGTCAGTGCCTTGTCGAGCCGGTTGAGATATTCACAACGGGAAATCTCGACGGCACCGAACTGTTTCGTGTGCGAGGTCACCATCTGAATGTCGAGCAAGCGGAAGCCTTGCTGTCGCAAGTGGTTGATCAGGAAAACCAGGGCCACTTTCGATGCGTCGGTCATCGTGTGGAACATCGATTCGGCGGCAAACAGTCCGCGAACCGCCACACCATAGACTCCGCCGGTGAGCTGGTCGTCATGCCAGACCTCGACACTGTGAGCTTGTCCGGTTTGATGCAGACGGAGATAGCCGTCAATCATTCGCCGCGTGATCCAGGTCGAACCATGCACCGTGGCGCACTTGTGAATGACTTGGGAAAAATCGGCGTCGAATGTCACGTGAAATTTGCCACTGCGGCAGGTACGCAGTAATCGTCGTGAGAAATGGGCATGCTCCAGTTCAATGACGCCTCGCGGGTCCGGCGACCACCAGAGCATCGGACTGCGTTCGTCGATCGGCCATGGGAAAATGCCGTGCGTATAGGCATCCAGCAGAGAACCCGGAGAAAGATCACCGCCCATCGCAAGAAGTCCGTCTTCGTCGCTTTCTTCCACCGGGGGAAAACGACGTGACGGAATAAACGGTGTGAGTTTTCGCATGGAACAGCGGTTGATGCAACGTGCCGGGAACAGAACGGCGAATGGATACTATTTGATCTCTGCGATCCGCTCTTTGCGTTCTGCGAGTTTCTTTTCATCTTTCAAAACAAGGACGGGACACTGGGCCAGATGCACGACGCGATCGGTCGTCGAGCCGAGCAACAGCCGCTTGATCGGCCCCCGGCCATGCGACGGAATAACAATCAAACCGGCACCAACACCCGCAGCGTATTCCGTAATTTCCGTACCGGCGTTCCCGATGAGGACCTCGAATTTGACGTCGCCGAAACCATGATTTGCAAGGAACTCGCCGAGTTGCTTGCGCGTCTGCTCCAGCCGCATCGGTTCGTCCACCACAACACAGGCCGCTTCCGGCTCAATCGGTTCAATGACCGCCATGACATGCACAACGTGAATGGTTTCGTGACCACCCGCAATCCGCCCCGCCACCTCGATGGCCCGAAGCGAAAACTCGGACATATCCGTCGGCACAACGATCATCCGGACTTGGAAACATGTCATAAAAGACCTCATCTTGTGCTTCGGCTTCTGACTTCGGGCTTCAGGCAGAGTGAACACATCGTGACATCTGCGGATTTTTCCGCAACGCCGCTTCCGGCCTTAAACCTCCCGCCTTTTGCCTCATATCTGAAACAACTCTTCACTGGAAATTGTGGGAATATTGTTCTCGTGCAGTAACTCAATGGCTTCGTCAATATTATTAAAACGGAAAAACAGGATGGCCTTCCGTTGATTCCGTGACGCATGGCCATACATATATTCAATATTGATTTTTGTTTGATCCAAAACGTCAAGCACATCGGCCAAACCACCGGGACGATCATCGACGGACACCGCAACCAGTTCCGATTCACGAACCACAAGCCCTTCATTTTCAAAGACTTGCTTTGCCTTTTCCAAGTCTTTGACAATGAATCGCAAAATTCCGAACTGCTCCGTATCCGCCAGTGCCATGGATTCGACATCAATACCGGAATCGGCCAATAACCGACACGCTGCCCGCAAATGTCCGGGTTTGTTTTCAATAAAGATGGATATTTGTCGAATTTTCATAGAATACCTCGTGTTGAACGAAAAAATGTTCGTTTTTGATTTCCTGAAACCATCCACTGCCTGCATTTACGTATCATATCTTTTTTTTGTTTGAACGCAATGATATTCGGGAAAGATATCTACCGTTTCACCAGTAATTCCGCAATGTGCATGACGGGAACATGTTTGACGGCCGGGTCGTGGCGCATCATGCCCTCGAAGTGCATGGCGCAACTGATGTCGGTCGTGGCGACAACTTCGGCACCGGATTGCAGAATGCTTTCGATTTTTTTGCGCCCCATCGCCAGCGACGTGCCCGCCATCTTGACGCTGAACGTTCCGCCGAAACCGCAACATTCCTCCATGTTCGGCAGTTCGACGTATTCCAGGCCGCGAATGCTGTGAAGAAGTGTCATCGGCGCATCGACCAGGCCGAGTTCGCGCCGGCTGTGACAGCCGATGTGCATCGTCACCTTGTGCGGAAACACGGCGTCGGTCGATGTCACGCCGAGGATATTGACGAGAAACTCGCTGAGGTCGAACACCCGTTTGCCGAGTTGGGCCGCTTCGGAGCCGGGCATCGCCTCCTCGAAAAACACACGACACATGGCCGCGCAACTGCCCGACGGCGTCACGATCCACTTGTGCCCGCGAAACGCCTTTTCAAACTGGGCGATCACCTTTTTCGCATCGTCCCAATAGCCGGAATTGAACGCCGCCTGACCGCAACAGGTCTGGTCTTCCGGATAGGTCAGCGGAATATTCCGCTCTTCGAGCAGTTGCACCGTTGTGCGACCGATCAGCGGATAAAACTGATCCACATAGCACGGAATGAACAATGCCACCGTCTCGCCGGGCGTGTAAGTCGGATAATCCCATTTCGGAAACGAATCTTTGATCGCGTCAATCATCTTTGTTTTTTGGAAAACAACAGGCATTACTTGTAAAATTGTGAACAGTGGAATTAAGTATAATTCCCAAAGTCACAAAAAACAAGGGGGAATGACGCTGTCCCGAAGGGACGAAATGTTGTATTGGAGTGATTCCCGTGCCCCGTCAGGGTGGCCTGGTTGAGAGAGCGTAACGTAACCCAAGACCTTGCCCTGGGCGAATATCCGTTGCCCCTTCGGGGAGAAGATTGATACGTCAAATCGGAGTGAAATACCTTAGGACTCACGCCAAAACAAGTTGTTCGGTAAATCAGAGTCGCGACGGTAGCGGAGCGGTTATTCCGCTCGATAACTCTCGCGGCTCTGATTACAATGTTCACGTTCTTTTTGCGCGACTCCTTATTTCCAACAGTACGAATCGTGAATAGTGAAATGATTTCACAATTCACGATATCACGATTCGTTATTCACTATTCGCCGCGAATGAAGCTGAAAACCGCGCGGTCAACATCTTCGGGGGTCAGCAGTTGGTTGTTGACAACCTTGCCATCCTTGTCGATGAGGATGAAGAACGGCGGCACATTGACTCCGGCGGCAACGGCAGGGCGGCTGTCCTGTCCGCCCGGTTCGTGGATGTTCGGCCATTTCGTCGCGTGTTGCGTCACGTAAGCCTGCATCGCTTCGGCGGTTTCATCCATGTTGACCCCGATAATGGAAAGCCCGTCGCGCTCGTACAACGCCTGGATGCGTTTCATGGCGGCGGCTTCCGTGCCGGACGGATCAGACCACGATGCCCAGAAATACAGCAACACGATCTTGCCTTTGTATTGGTTGACATTGATTGCCGAACCGGTGGACGAAGTTCCCTGGAACGGAAACTCTTTGCCGACGGCATCCATGCGGCTGAGAAATCCGGCCGCCTTTTCCGCCATGAGGGTGTTCGGATGGGAGCTAAGAATCGCCTGAGCCGCTTCCCGCGCTTCATCAAGTTGATTCGACATCAGATACCCGTCAATCAGTTCCAGTTGGACTTGTGCGGCGGTCGTCGTGTCGGGGAAATCGCTGACCAGTTGTTTCAAACCGTCAATGCGGTTGGTGTAAGCGATGCCCGCACCTGAGGCACTTCCGCCTTGAGCCGCAATATAGGTCGCTTCAACGGTTCGAAACTGCATGTATGCCGCAACCTCATGATTGTTGCTGTCTTTCATGCTTTTGCTGATCGTTTGCAACTTGCTGATGCCGGTGGAATAACCATCCACCGTCACGGCCGTGTAAATAAAGTCGGCCAGGTCACGCAGCCATTTGTCACGGTTAACCGTATCCTTGTACTTGTTGGAGGAGTAGAGCATCGCAACTTCCAGCCGCAGAACAATGATCCGGTCGTAAATCGGCGTCCGATCCGCTTGGGGCGTTGCGCCGAGTTTCTCTTCCAGCCCCTGGATTTCGGTAATCTTCTCCTGAATCTCCGGAGGGATCGCTTCCCCGCCTGACTGTTCGGGTGTGAAAACCGAAGGCGGATTTTCGCTGGTATAAGGTTTCGGTGCTTCAATGATCTTCCAGACGTCGCCCAGCCTGACCAGAGAGCCAAGCAGAATATAGACGGAGCTTCCATTGTCGTTGATCGCTGTAACCGCGTTGTAATAAACGGTCACGTCTTTTGCAATGCCGCCTGTCCCGGCGGGAATGGTTGCCGGTTTCAGCGCGGAGAACTGCACCCACTGGGCATCGGCGGAAAGCGGTATGTCCTGCACCGCCTGCTGGAACGCCTGTTGTTGCTGTGCAACGACGGCTTCAAGTTTCTGCGTCATTTCCGCCCCGCATTGCAGGGATTTGGCTTCTTCGGACGTCAGGGCAACCCGCAGGAAACGGTTGACGTCGCGCGTGGCCAGCGCGAGCGTGACTTCCTCGGACACTTCTTCCGGCGAAATCACTTTCCAGGAATCAATGACGCCGTCCTTGTTCGTATCGACCCCCCAACGGGTGCCGCCTGTGTTGATCCAGCGCATCTGGTCGGCGATTTTATCCCCGTCCGTGTCCAAATCGCGATAGACCTCGACGCCGTCCTTGTAAAAACCCCACTGGTCCAACTGGCCGTCATTGTCGGTGTCGAAAAGAGTCCGGACCGTAATCCCCGCCGCGTTTTTCAGAATGTAACCCTTGGTGCCTTCCTGTTGCAACGTTGCCGATTGCATTTCCTGCTCGGTCAGGGTATCGATGTCGATTCCCTTTTGACTGGGCGAAACAAGTGCGGCCCGAATTTGGTTGAGTTCCTCCGTCGTTTTACGCTGGGCGACGGCGGACTGCATCCCGGAAAATAAAAAAATCCCTGCAACAAAAAGGCAGGTGAGTAATGGTTTGACATAAGCTGGATTCATGATTTTTTCTCCTTCCATGAGGGGTGAGAAGCTAGTGGCCGGGGAAGTTCAAAGTTCAAAGAGCAAAGTTCAAAAGTGAAGATTTGGAATCGAAATCGCTCTGCACTCTGCACCCTGCACTCTTCATTCCTGCCCTCTAATTTTCTGTACAAAAAGACTTGGTTATCGTTCCGTTTGCCGAAGTTTTTTTCCGGGTTGTCGTCATTTTTTCTCCCCTGTTGGAATGAATTGCTCCAAAAATCCCAGTTCCCTTGGGAAAATCGCTGAAAATAGTTCCCACTTTCCGCAGTCAACTTGAACGCCTGGAAGAAATAGGTCAAAATTTTCCAGTTTGCGCACGGCTTTTTGTAACAATTATTGTGCCGGTGGCCAGGGAAGTTCAAAGTTCAAAGTTCAAAGTTCAAAGAGCAAAGTTCAAAGTGAAGATTTGGAATCGAAATCACTCTGCACTCTGCACTTTGCACTCTGCACTTTGCACTTTGCATTCTGCACTCGCCCCCTTCACTTCGCATGAACGACGCGTCCGTTGGCCGGGATGGTTGCCGGTTGGATCACCTTGTTGGTCGAGCCGAACTGTCCGTGACTGCCGAATGCGGCCTGGTTGACCGGATACATGTTGTAATTGACCTGTTGCGTTCCCGCCGTGACAAGTTTGTCCTGCAACGCAGGTTGCTGCGGCGTCTGGGGAACCTGAGCCGGCCGGGTTTGTGCGATGATGACCGGTTGCTGCATGGGAACCTGATTCCTCGCAATCATCGGATTCTGCCGGACAGGCACCGGTTGCACCTGCGGTTGCGGCCGCACCTGCCGGCTCGTGTAAAATGTGTTTCCCTGGTTACAGGTTTTGCATTCCGATGCCGGTGACGTCATCATGGGAGCCGGTTGGACTATCGGTTGCGAAACCGGTGCGTAAGGCATGGACGTGTAGGACATCGGTGAATAGGACACAGGCGAATAGGACATCGGCGAACAGGTGTCACACATTCCGCTGGAGCATTTGGCCGAAAAACCCGCCAAACCGCCGAACTGGTCACAGGGATTGCACAAACTCGGCGGATTGTTGATGTAATCGCCGTAATATTTCTCGCAGGCGCAACCGCAACTGTTGCCGCCCATCGAGAACAGGTTGCAAAGCCTGGCAAAGGGACGGTATCCTTCATTGCAGCCGCCGCAGCCTCCGCAACCCGACGAACATCCGCCGCAGGGACCGCATTCATCGCCGGAATAATACTGTCCCGCGTAGGGACTGACGTACTTTGCCGGACACGCGGCAACGTAACCGCCGCAAGGATCGCAGGACGGATAACAGCTCATCGGCACCGTACCGCACACACCATAACCGCCATACCCGCCACAGGTTGCACATCCGGTCGCAAAAGACGCGACAGCCAGGAGAGTTCCCAAAAGAAGCAGACGCTTCATCGCTTCACCTTTTACAGTCTAGTGATTTTCAACACATTTGAAAAGCCGTTTTGGAAAAACAAGAGATTTTTGCCGATTATTCCGGTTTTTCCCTACACCTCAAATCGGCTTGGTGTGGCCGGAATATTCATTAAAAACGGAACAAATCGCCGAATTTAGCAAAAAAGTGCAGAGAGCAGAGTGCAGAGTGCAGAGTGCAGAGTGCAGAGTGCAGAGTGAGGTGGAAATGAGGTTTTTTACAAGCAAATCTGCGTCAATCTTGCCATCTGTTGACAAAACCTCCGTGCCTCTGTGTCTCTGTGTGAAAAAATCCGGTTTCACACGGAGACATCAAGGCGCAGAGTCCGAATTTTCCGGTTTTTCAGTTATTGAAGACGCTTTTTGAGGTGGTGAAGACACTTTTTGAGGTGATGAAGACGCTTTTTGAGGTGATGAAGACGCTTTTTTAGTTGTTGAAGACGCTTTTTCTGGTGATGAAGTCACTTTTTGAGGTGATGAAGACACTTTTTCAGGTGTTGAAGACACTTTTTCAGGTGATGAAGACACTTTTTCAGGTGATGAAGACGCTTTTTGAGGTGATGAAGACACTTTTTGAGGTGATGAAGAC
>WRMR01000087.1 GCA_009776995.1 Planctomycetaceae bacterium
AACTTGAGCATTCGGGAATCATTCGATGATTCAAAAGTGATCAAACTTGAGCATTCGGCAATCATCGATGGATGCGCCGGAATGGAATCTTGTACTCAAGTCAGAAATTGTGGCAAGTGAGTGGCCAGTGCAGAGTGCAGAGTGCAGAATGCAGAATGCAGAGTGCAAAGTGCAGAGTGCAGAGTATTCCGCTCCTAACTCCTGCCACTGGCCACTTCCCCCCTCACTCTGCGTTCTGCGTTCTGCTCTCTGCGCTCTGCTCTCTGCGTTCTGCTCTCTGCTCTCTGCGCTCTACGGAGTCCCGCCCGCGTCGTCCATATGCTCGCGAAGAATAGCCATGTTGTTTCGCACCGTCCTGGTATTGGGATGATCGTCGCCAAACACCTTCTTAAAGACGGCCAAAGCCTTCAGAAACCACCCCAAAGCCTTGTCATACTCGCCTTGTTCCTTGTAAACGTTTGCGATGTTGTTGTACGTCATCGCGGTGGACGGGTGTTCCGTGCCATGTACTTTCTCAAAGACAGGCAAAGCCTTCTGAAACCACTCCAAAGCCTGCTCATAGTTGCTTTGCTTCGCGTGAACTATTGCGATGTTGTTGTACGTCGCAGCGGTGTCCGGGTGTTCTTTGCCAAGCACCCTTTCACGGATGGCCAAAGCCTTCTGATACCACTCCAGTGCCTCATCATACTTACCCTGGTTCCTGTAAACTACCGCGATGCTGTTGTACGTCGCAGCGGTGTCCGGGTGTTCTTTGCCAAACACCTTTTCACGGATGGCCAAAGCCTTCTGATACCACTCCAAAGCCTTCGTGTACTCGCCTTGTTCTTTATAAACTATCCCGATGCTGTTGTACGTCGCAGCAGTGTCCGGGTGTTCTTTGCCAAGCACCTTTTCACGGATTGCCAAAGCCTTCTGATACCACTCCAGAGCCTTGTCATACTTGCTCTGACTGTAGTAAGCTGTCCCGATGTTGTTGTACGTCCCAGCGGTGGACGGGTGTTCTTTGCCAAGCACCTTTTCACGGACGGCCAAAGCCTTCTGATGCCACTCCAGAGCCTCGTCATACTTGCTCTGACTGTAGTAAGCTGTCCCAATGTTGTTGTACGTTCTAGCGGTGTCCGGGTGTTCTTGGCCAAAAACCTTTTCTTTGATGGCCAAAGCCTTCTGATACCACTCCAGTGCCTTGTCATAGTCGCCTTGATTGTCGTAAGCAACCGCGATGTTGTTGTACGTCCCAGCGGTGTCCGGGTGTTCTTTGCCAAGCACCTTTTCACGGATTGCCAAAGCCTTCTGATGCCACTCCAGTGCCTTGTCATACTCGCCTTGATCATCGTAAACATTCGCGATGTTGTTGTACGTCGCAGCGATGTCCGGGTGTTCCTTGCCAAGCACCTTTTCACGGATGGCCAAAGCCTTTTCATGCCACTCCAGAGCCTCGACATATTTACCTTGTTCTTCATAAACTAACCCGATGCCAATGTACGTCGCAGCGGTGTCCGGGTGTTCCTTGCCACATACTTTCTCAAAGACAGGCAAAGCCTTCTGATACCACTCCAAAGCCTTGTCATAGTCGCTCTGACTATAGTAAACTGTCGCGATGTTGTTGTACGTTCCAGCGATGGACGGGTGTTCCTTGCCAAACACCTTTTCTTTGATTGCCAAAGCCTTCTGAAACCACTCCAAAGCCTGCTCATAGTTGCTTTGCTTCGCGTGAACTATTGCGATGTTGTTGTACGCCTGAGCGGTGTCCGGGTGTTCCTTGCCAGATACTTTCTCGTCGATTGCCAAAGCCTTCTGGAACCACTCCAGAGCCTTCGTGTACTCGCCTTGCTTCGCATAAACAATCGCAAGGTTATTGCAAAAAGCGGCATAATCTGTACTGTTTTTATCCAAGTCGTCATCCGATGCAGCGATGGCGCGATTGTAAAACTCAATCGCCTTGTCATACTGAGCCATATCATCATAAACGGATGCAAGGCTGTTGCAGATTTTGGCTGTGTCAACATGCACGGGGCCATGAACTTGAATCTGCTCCTTCAATGCCTTCTTAAAGCACTTCAGAGCTTTCGGGTAATCCAGTTGCTCCAGGTAATTTAACCCCACCTTGTAATTGTGAGACGGGGAATCCGGGTGAATCAATGTGGGTTTTTGATCAAGGGAAGTTGTTGTGTCTTCATCACGCCTGGGGTCCCTTGGAGGCCGTCGAGAACGTTCAAGGATACTCATGCTATGGTTAATCATAGCAATGACACCCCCAATGAATAGAATAGCACCAGCGATGTATGTACAGATGGAAGAAAAGGTTGGCATTTTTTTCTCAAGTGCTCCTGTCAAAACGACAAAACTTGTACTCATACCTTAGTCGTTCCATAATAATCCATTTCCCGCCGTGATGCAAGTGTTTTTCTCCAACTCGCCACTCGCCACTAGCCACTAGCCACTAGCCACTCTGCACTTCTTAAACGGCGGTTGATATGTTGACGAAAATGAGGTATAAATGAGGTTGTGCGGCAATCCCGGCGTGACCACACTGCCTTGAGCCCGGGATTGAATATTTACAATGTGCCGGTTCGTGTTTTTTTAACGCAGAACACACGGAAAGACGGAAAACACAGACTTCCGCGATTTCCGTGTTACACAACATCATAAGGAACCAAAACCATGTCATATTTTTACCGAATCCCCGGAATCGTTTCGTTGATTTTGATTGCGTCTGCCGCAGTCGTCCGTGCCGCAGAGGAATCACCTGACATCAGGATTGTTCCGGACAGAATCACGGCGGAGCAAAAAGCACTGATGGAAAACGCCGTTCCGACCGAAGCGGTTGTCAAACCCAAAAAAGCGAGAAAGCTGCTGATTTTCGACATCAACGCCGATTATGGCGGCCACGGTTCCATTCCCTACGCGAACCATGCGTTCACGCTCATGGGGCAAAAGACCGGTGCCTTTGAAGCCGTCGTTTCGCGCGATCCGCAGGTGTTTCAAGCGGATTCCTTGAAACAGTACGACGCGGTTTTTTTTAACAACAACGTCGGCAATATCTTTTCCGACCCGCAACTGCGCCGGAATGTTGCGGATTTCGTCCGGCACGGCGGCGGACTCATGGGAGTGCATGGCACAACGGCGGCGTTCCTGAACTGGAGCGGTCCTGCGGCGGGAACCGATGATTGGCCGCAGTTCGGCGAAATGATCGGCGGACGCGGAGCCAATCACCGCGAAATGGATGAAAAAATCTTCGTCAAGGTGGAAGAGCCGCATCATCCGCTCTTGCAGTGGTTTCCGAAAGACGGTTTTGAGTATCAGGACGAATTCTTTCGCGTGAGTGACCCGTATTCCCGCGAAAAGCAACGGGTGCTTTTGAGCATCGACAAGGAGAAAACCAACCTGAACCGTGAACCGTACATTGGTGTCAAGGAACGTGCCGACGAAGATTACGCTTTGGCCTGGGTAAAAAGTTATGGGCAGGGCCGTTGTTTTTACAGCACCATCGCGCACAGTCCGAAAGTCTTTTGGGACCCGGCCATGCTCAAATTTTATTTGGCCGCCGCGCAATTCGTGCTGGGCGATCTTGATGCCCCGACCCTGCCTTCCGCGTTTGTCAATGACACGATTCGCGCACATGAAAAGGCGGGTTGGCGGCTTGCGATGCCGGCATATACGTTCCACCAGCATTCGCTGTTCGACACCATCGACAAGACGGCGGAACTCGGCCTGCGCTATTGCGGCGGTTTGAGCTTTCAAAAAGTCGGGGGCGGCATCGACAAGTTTTTCGATCCCGGACAGCTTAATGACGAGGAAATCGCTGCCGTCAATGAAAAGCTCAAGTCCAAAGGAATACGCATGGTTTCCTATTATTACCACGAAATTCCCGGCGATGAAGCCGCATGCCGCAAGGTGTTCGAGTTCGCCGGCAAGATCGGCATTGAGACTTTTCTTTCGGAACCGAAACCGGAAAACCTGCCGATGATTGAGCGTTTTTGCAACGAGTTCGGCGTCAATGTGGCGTTACACAATCACGACGAAAAAAGTTCGCCGGAGTATTGGCATCCGGAGAAAGTGCTTGCCCAGTGCGAAAAATACGGACCGCGCATCGGTGTTTGCGGCGACCTGGGCTATTGGATGCGTTCCGGGGTTGACCCGGTGGAAGCGGCACGGATTTTGAAAGACCGGCTCATGGTCGTGCAGGTGCATGACCTTGACGAGTTTTCGCCGAACGGCACCGACGTCCTCTGGGGAACCGGCATCGGCAAAACCCGTGAATTTTTCGGGGAATTGTACCAACTCGGCGTCCGGCCTCTTGACGTCGATGTCGAATATTCGTTACACTTTGAAGATAACATGGATGAATGCCGGAAGTGCATTGAGTTTTTCAATGAAACGGTTGAGAAAATCGTGGAGAGTGAATCGTAGCGCACTGACATGTGGGAATTGGCAAGGAGTTGTGTAAAAAAACGTTGACAATCTCTCTGTCCCGTGAGGGACAAAATGTTGGTAGAAAAAGGATGAAAAACACAATTCCGCGTCCCGTGAGGGACGCAATAGGACAGATTTTTTTACGTCCCTGACGGGACGCCGATTATGGTGGAGAGAACCTTTTCTACCAATATCCTGTCCCTAACGGGACACATCATCCGTGATAACCTGACTTTTTTTACTTTATCCCCCTTTGGTTTTCCCATGAAACACTCTATGACACTCCTGGCCATGTTGGCATTATTAACCGCTCCGGTGAAGCTTGACGCCCAGGAGCAGGACACGCTGGACGCCGAGACGCAAAAGCTCTGGGACGCGCATACCGTTGTGCCGAAAACGGACGACGTCAAGGAACTTCGGGCGTTTTTGCAGTACGGCAACGACAAATGGATACAAATGAACGGCCGCATGCGCGGAGAAAACATGTGGGAACGATACCGCACCGAGAAAAACAAGGCGACGTTTGAAGCCGCCGACCGTATCATTGCCCTTTCAAAAAACGAACCGGGTGAAGAGCCTCCGCCGCCGAAAGACTGGAGGGACTACCCCGGTTGGAATGATGACGATGATCTCAAGTTTGCATTAATAGCAAAAATCGGTGCTTACAATAGGGCAAGAGAATGGAATCCCGACTGGGAACAGCAATTCCGGGATTTGATCGAAGAAATCAGGAAGAATCCCGCTCATAAATACATTTTGAAATTTGCGGAAGCAAGTTGGTTTTGTCATCATTTCAACGCGGCTGCTTGGCCGAAAGGTGTGCATGGAGAAGAACCTGCGTTTGAGGAAAGTCTCCGTCTTTACGAGGAAAATTTTGAGAATCTGAAACGTTATTACGCCGAAAATGCCGACGATCCGTATTTGAAATATCAGTTCGACCATACGCGTGATAACCACCAACAAGCTGCGGAAAATATTGAAGGGAGAGGCAAGCTCAAAAAGGGAACGCTTGCGAAACCATCTCTTGAGTTTTATCGCGATCTTTACGAAAAACACAGTGACGCTCGTGAAGCGGAAGGGTACTTGAGAAATATCAAGAACGCATTGGTAAAATATGACATTCTCACCGCCGATGATCCGTTGGCCGCGTTTCAGGTGAAAGTGGAAGAACTGAAACAATCGCTCGAAGCGGAGTTAAACGAGGATTCCTGGCTCAAGGTTTCCGGCCTGTCGCAGATCGCCGATGAAATGGATCGCAGGAACGAGGCTCTCCGCTTGCTTTACACGACCGTTCGTCCGGTTTTCGAGGCTTCTGAAAACGAGAAAATCCGGGATTGGGTGCTCGGTTACGACATTACGTTGAATCACCTCGCTCTGGAAGGCGTCGAATTTGAACTGGAAGCGGTTCTGGTCGATGGAACGAAAATTGATCTGAAAGATTATCGCGGCAAGGTGGTGGTGCTTGATTACTGGGCGACGTGGTGCGGCCCCTGCATTGGCGATATGCCGCTGCTGAAAACGTTTTACGAGAATTGGCATCGGGACAGGGACGTCGAGCTGATCGGCTTCAGCGTCGATGATGACCTGGACGCCCTCAAGGCGTTCATCGAAAAAGAGCAACTCGCGTGGCCGAATGTTTCGGGCAAGCTGTCACAGAGGCAGAATCTCCCGGATTCCCAATCGAAATACAACATCAACGCCTACCCGACGACGATCCTGATCGACCAAAACGGCAAAGTCGTCCGCGCGGGCAGCGGCCTGTACTCGATCATCCGGGAAGTCGGAAAACTGTTCCCGGTCGAAGATGAAAAATGATGAAACATTGAAACGGTAGGGTGGTCACAGTGACTGGCGTTCTTTCTCACCACGAAGAAACGAAGAACCACGAAGAACCACGAAGGGATTTTTGGCAGGGCGGTCACGGCGTGACCGCCGCCACGTTTCAACCATACACAACTTTTGAGGATAACTCGTTATACAACAGCCTATTGGTGTAAAATTCGAGATCAAAATCTTCCAATGTTGTCAATGATAATTATCTGGCATAAAACATTTTTAATACGGTATTTCCATGAAACAAATAAAAACTCGTCATGTAATTCTTGTTATCATCTCCTTGGTTATGGCACATTTGATGTATTATGCTTATCGAAGCTCGTGTTCTTGGGATTTCAAACTATGCAATATTGATGGCAACGATGCTTTATTCTTTTATAATCCAAATATCTGTTTTTTATTTCAAGACAGACATGAATGGCTTGGAGAGTCATCCAGTGGCAATTTCTGCGTATCCGGTTTTGGCTTTGCAAAGTTTACAAAATCAGAACTGGATGCCAAGAACCAAATAACCAAGCGAACAACATTTTTTTCATATTCACCAATAAAGCGACGAGCAACATGGAGAATCGGAGAACACGAAATTGTTATAACACATAGCGGTAAGACAATTACAATTGACGGGCAACCAGTAGAATACGATACTGGTACTATCGTTATTGTTAAGGTCCATTCAGATTCAGATTTCAAACATAAATTGGTTTCATATCGAATGGAATCGTTAGTGGAGTCCTTGAGTGGTTGTCCGTCGGTTGTTCCACCCTCGAAAAACACGGAGCCAAACACCGAAACCGATGAAAACTGACATCCCTTTTCCGAGTCGCGCATTTTGATATGCGGTTTTTTTGGTTTCTTGTTTATCATTCCTCCGTGCCTCTGTATCTCCGTGTGTAACAAGAGAATTTCGCGCAGAGGACGCAAAGAACACAGAGAGACTAAGGGAAAGTTTTTTTGGGAGAGTATTCGATGTTACTAAGGGAGTGGCGGCAAGCCACCCTTAGTAACCCTGCGTCACCTCTCTCTTCGGTATTCCCTTAGTAACTCTGCGGCCTCTGCGAGAAAAAAGAAACTTCGTGGTTCTTCGTGACCTTCGTGGTGAAAAAAAGAGAATTAACGAATTTGCCGCTTTTTCAGTTGATGAAGACGCTTTTTGAGGTGATGAAGATGTTTTTTTAGGTGTTGAAGACGCTTTTTGAGATGATGAAGATGTTTTTTTGGTTGTTGAAGACGCTTTTTGAGATGATGAAGATGTTTTTTTGGTTGTTGAAGACGCTTTTTGAGGTGATGAAGACGCTTTTTTAGTTGTTGAAGATGCTTTTTGAGGTGATGAAGATGTTTTTTTGGTTGTTGAAGACGCTTTTTGAGGTGATGAAGACGCTTTTTTAGGTGTTGAAGACGCTTTTTGAGATGATGAAGACGCTTTTTGAGATGATGAAGACGCTTTTTGAGATGATGAAGACGCTTTTTTGGTTGTTGAAGACGCTTTTTTAGTTGTTGAAGACGCTTTTTGAGGTGATGAAGATGTTTTTTTGGTTGTTGAAGACGCTTTTTTGTTGACGATAGCACAAAAATTCGTCTTGCCGGCGCGATCAATTTTGAGTGGCGAGTGGCTGATAGCGAGTGATTCATGGCAGTATAGCTGATAAATCCGGCAAAGTTGACGGCATTCCCGAAATATCTGACCAAATGTACAGGAAAAAAGAATGAAAAAACGGGACAAGAGGGTAGAGTTTGACAGAAACGCAGAATGAGCGGTCAGTGCAGAGTGCAAAACGCAAAGTTCAAAGAGCAAAGTGCAAAGTGGGGGAGAGCAAAGCGCAAAGAGCCAGTGCCACCAGCGCAACAGCGCAGTACAAAGTGGAAATACTTTGAACTCGACTTGCCACTCGCCACTAAAAAAGAAAAGAAAGGTCAAATCATGCCAACCAAAAAGAAATCAAAGAAAGTTCAAAGTTCAAAACGCAAAGTGCAAAGTAAGAGCGGCGTGCGAAGTTTCGCGGCAATGGAAGCGCAAATTGCGGAGTTGCAAGAGCAGATTGCGGCTCTGCAAGCGCAGAGCGCAGAGAGCAGAGCGCAGAGTAAAGAGCAGATCGCAGAGAGCAGAGTGGAAAGTCAGCGCAGAGAGCAGAGTTCAGAGAGCAGAGAGCAGAGTAAGCGCGAAGTGCAGAGTCAAGATGGAAATCAAAATCATTCTGCATTCTGCACTCTGCATTCTGCGCTTCATTCTGCGCTTCCCAAAGTTGGTCCGCCGCTGGCAACTCCGGTCATCGACAACGTGACGCCCGTCGGTTCCAGTTTCATGCGCGTGTCGTGGACGCCCGTGACCAATGCAAGCGGGTATGTCATCAGGTATTCGACCGATGAGACTTTTGCGACCAACATGAACACGGTCTCCGTCGATGAAACGACCGCAGAGGTCACGCTGGACGGACTTCAGGCGAACACGACGTATTACATCAGCGTCAAGGCCACCGGCACCGGTATTTATCTTGACTCCCCTTTCTCCGTTGCGATGTCGGCAATGACGGGAATCGTGTCGAACGGCGATACCGTGACGCACTTGCAAAGCTGGCTGGCCGGGCAGCAAAGCATGTTTCAGGATTTTTCGACGCTCCTGCCGCAGCTTGACAGCACCGTGTTGACGCCGGCGGAACGCAGGCGGCTCAACGGTTCGGGTGTGCGGCGGTACGGGTTTATTGACAAGGTGTCGGATGTGTCGGCGGATTATCCGCAGTTCTGGCCTGCGGCGGTGAGCGGTGCGAGTGGCAGTGTTGACTTTCAGGACAGGTTGAAAGAGCGGTTGCGGGAAATTGAGGTGCTGCGAAATTTGCTGGTGTGGTCAAACTATGTCGCGCGAGTGGTTCGGGATTTATTGTTGATTGCGAGCGATGATGCGTTTCGCATGGCCAATACCTACTATGCGACCGTGCGCACGGCGGCGCGGCGTCAACTCCCGGAAGCCGCGCAGGTATTTCAGATGATTGACTTGTTCTGGCGACGCCCCCGCAGAACGACCGAAGAGCCGACGATTCCCGAAGTGGAACGCGATCTTCGCGCGCTGCTTCGCGGAACGAAAGACGGCGAAATCATCGTCCGCAACGAAAGCGATCAGATCGTCAAGGGCGAAAGAGTCATTATTGATAACACGATGAAAGCGCAAAGTTCAAAGTTCAAAGTGCAAAGTGAGGGGGAAGCGGAGTAAGCGCAGAGAGCAGAACGCAGAGTGAGGAGAGCAGAGCAAAAAACACTTTGAACTTTGCGTTTTGCACTTTGCACTCTGCACTCTGCACTCTGCATTCTGCATTCTGCATTCTGCACTCTGCACTCTGCACTCTGCATTCTGCATTCTGCATTCTGCACTCTGCATTCTGCGCTTTGCACTTTGCGTCAGTTTTGATATAATCCAGGCATTCGTCGACGTCCAGGACGCACGGACTCAACAACGACTTAACTAATGAAAGGAATGCAAACAATGAAACACTTACCACGAACATCGTTACTGGCACTGGCGGCAGTCTTGCTGATTTTGCACGGCTGTTCGGGTGATGGCCATGACCATGCTGCGGAAACACCGGCACATGCCCATCCACCCCACACGCCGAAATACAACGAAGTCCTGGTCGAATTTCCCGGCCATGACTACTCAATGGAAATCATCGATGAGAGGGAAACGACCGGCCTGGTGACCGCGTTTCTGACGGACGCGCATTTTGAGCCGACGGAGGTGGACGCCCGTGATGTGCGTTTGAATTTCGTGGTTGGCGGCAGCCCGAAAACCTACACCCTGTCGCGTATTCCGCAAGAGGCAGGCAAACCGGCAACGTTTACGCTCACGGACATGGAACTCGCCACGCTCTTATGTGAAGGCTGGCAAGGGGAGGCAACCGCGTCCGTCACGATTGGCGGTGTGCCTTATAATTCCAAACTCGTCAAACTTGCCGGCCATGACCACGATCATTAAACGAATGCCATGATCAGAGCCGCAAACGGATGACTTCGCAGAGTTTGAGCAGTGTTTCAACGGAAAGAGCCTCGGCGCGGGTTTGGTCGTTGAACCCCATCCCGGACATGATCGCGTCAACGGCAGGCTTGTCCAATTTGTCCTTGTGCATCGAAACGAGTTCCGAGCGGAGGAATTTCCGGCGATGGAAAAAGACCGCGCGGCTGAATTCGTGAAAATACTCCAGGTCGGGGATGCGTTTGCGCAGACGTTTGTCGTAGAGGATTTGCACAATGGCCGAATCGACTTTCGGACGCGGCCAGAACACTGACGGCGGCATGTTCCGCACGATGCGGCAGCGGCATTGTGCCTGCATCCAGAGCGAAAGCGAACTGAAATCCTTTGTGGACGGCTTGGCCGTGATACGGTCGGCGAGTTCCTTTTGAATGGTCACCGTCATGGAATACGGCGGGATGTCGGTCAGCAGCAGATTCGACATCAGCGGCGTCGCGATGTTGTAGGGCAGGTTCGCCGCCAGTTTGAACCGCGAGTCGGGCACCTCGGCCAATGCCGCGCGGACGGCGGTGAGCACGTCCGGGTTGAGCCGGTTTTTGTTCCGCAAAATGTCGGCGTGAATGAACGTGATGTTCCCGCAATCCTGCAATTCCTCCTTCGCGAGCTGGTGCATGATCTGATCGACTTCGACCGTAATGACCCGTGCCGCCGACTGCGACATCAGCCGGGTCAGCGAACCCATGCCCGTGCCGACTTCCAGGACAACATCGTTCGGTTCCAGTTGGGCCGAATCGTGCAACAGCCGCAACAGGTTCAGGTCGATCAGGAAATTCTGTCCCAACTTGCCGCGCGGATGGATTCCGATTTCCGCAAAGCGTTTCATCAGGTAGGACCGTGTCTGATTGTCAGAAGAACCGGGCATGGGATTGGGATTTCAGAATGTTGATTTTTCGATTGTACCTGACAAGCACAGGGTGTACGTTGTCCGGCTGATGGAGCCATGCGGCTATTTTTCACATTATGAACATCCTGCGGGGGCGTGTCAACATCCCCAAGCGGTTTTTCATGTCGTTGACTCCTAAGATAACGTGAGGATTTCATGAATATCGCAGTTGTCCAGATCGGAATAGTTTCCATAAGCAGGTTTTTCTTCCGGGCCGTGGGTTACGCCATGGGACAGGGGCTTGTATCCGCCGAATACGCGCACACCGTTCTTTTCGATAGTCCAAAGCGAACCGCGCGATTTCCATGTGAGTTCTCCAATCGAGCGATGATAACACCGTGCGGGCACTGGAGCCGGGTCGCGCAGATCATCGCCAAGCAACTCGATCAGCATTGTCCAAAAGGACAAAAAAGTTCCCATACTTGCGGTAACAATGGAGATGATCGGATCCGCCGGCCAAAGAGCGGCTGGAATGCCTCCGTCAGAAAAGACGTAAGCGGCAAAGGTATCCTTCAAATTCTCGACAATGGCCTGTTTTTCCTTGTCAGGATGGTTCTCCAAATGCTTTTCCATGCTACGGATCAATTCGGGATAACTGCCAAAAGTGACGGGACTTTTTATCCATTCAAGCACGCGACTTTTGTCTGCGGGATCGGTTTTCGCACCCCAGGCAAGGTGCGTCAAACCATCCGTCGCAACAAAAGCCGCATCGAATAAATGCGCTGACACATTGTCAATCACAGCCTGGAGGCGTTTGTCTTCCTTGCCGTCCAGATCGCTAATAATGCGTTCCAGCATTAAAAGAATAATTCCGTAATAGGGTGTGCGTTCCACAAAATTAAAATCTTTACTGTCCCCCCGCTCGAACAGCCCGATGGATTCGAAATAATAATGCGGCGAAAGATAGGCGTCGAGCACCTTTTTGCCCCATTCGTTATATCGGGAAAAGTCGCCGTACATTCGGCCGTAAGAAGCCAGGACAGCAACGATGACCAAATCCTGATTGGTTACACCGCACCATCCCGCCCCCGTCCGAATCACAGGCTGCCCTCCGTTGCCTCTCATCCACCATTTTTTGTTAAACCACTCCCAATGCCGGTCAACAGCGTGTCTGATCATGCTTTTCAGCACAGGGTCGGCATGATCCCACGCGGCATAGTCAAGCAGTGCGAGTAGCGGCATTCCCTGATGGATGGGGCAAGTATTGCCGGAATGATAGCACGGTTCAAATTCCGCGCATGCATGACGAAAGCCCCCGTCGGCACACTGCAAAAAAAGAAGGTTCGAGGCAATATCGTCGGCAAGCCGTTTCCAACGGGGATTGCCTGTCTGTTGAAACAACCGCATGCTCCCCCTGATGAGAGAATAGTAAGCCGAAGTGTATTGTCCCTGATAACGCCGGGCAAGCACCGAAGTTTCTCCCCAGCAGGCATGGAGACACAGCCCGCCAAAATTACCCGGTCCCTGCTGCCATTCAAAAATCCGTGTGGTCAATTGGTCAAAAGTTTCCTGATTGAAAACATCCTTGGAGGTGACCCCCTTTCGTGGATAACTGATGGTTT
>WRMR01000088.1 GCA_009776995.1 Planctomycetaceae bacterium
AGTTCTCCTGGAAACGGTGGTTTCAATTCATACGAACGTGGACTAAAAAACTTGTATCCGTTCACGCAGATTCGTGTTGAAATTAGCAAAATGACTATTGTACCAAAGTTGAAAATAGCGTACAAATTGTAGCAACCTGGAAATGACTCCGGCTTGGATTTCTTGAAAGAGGTCGTTGTGATAAAGTGGGGTTGTCAAACAAGTTGCAATGGGATTGCAACGCACATTCCACACAAACGGCCAAACATAGTGTACCATGAAATCCACCGACAAACCAGCCCGATCAGAGAAAATCACAGTACAGTTTCTAAACCGATTCGGGAGAGGTTGAAAATTGCATGAATTTTGTACAGGTTCTGGGTGATAATCAAAACAACAGCAGGATTCGAAGTGATGGACAGTTGCTATTATGTTTTCATCTATGAAACCGTCCTTAATTCTCAGTAAAAAACGCAATTCTTATCATTTTGCCTTATTCATGACGTGAAAACCATCGGCACCTTGAGTATAATAAATCGTGGCTGTTCGTTTGCGCCGGTGTTGACAATTTCTTCTCAAAAATGACCGAGGTTTCGTATGAAATCGTTCCTGTCCGCTCTTGTCGTGTTGATATTAATGTCATTTTGTCCCAGTGTGGTTGCACAGGATGAAGGGACCATGCAAGTTTCCGAAGCCGAAGCCCGCGAAAAGGCCGTCGTTGACCGGTTTTGGAGTCTGCTGGAACGGGCACCGCGTCGCGGGACGTCGCTCGACCGCGTGTATGGTTATTACGTTGACACCGGACAGATGGAGCAGCTGATCGACAAGTGTGTCAAACTGACTGACGAAAAGCCCGACGACGCCAAAGCGTGGCTGTTGCTCGGACTGGTGCTTTCGCGGCGCAACGACGACGAGGGGACGATCAGGGCACTCGAAAAGGCCGAACAACTCGACACGCAGGACGCACTGGCTTCGTTTTACCTCGGCGAAGCCTTGATCGCTCAGGGACGTTTGCGCGAAGCGGCAGCAGCTCTCGAACGCTCCGTCGAACGGAAGCCGCAACGCGCCGACATGCTCGCCGTCATGCAAACACTGGGACGGGTCTATGAGCGTTTCGCCGACAAGGAAAAGGCGGGGCAACTCTGGTCGCACATGGAGGAACTGTTCCCGGATGATCTCGACATTCTCGTGCGCATTGCCGAAACGCTCGAGGAGGAGGGCAAGTACGACGAAGCCTTGACGCGCTATCAAAAGCTGGCGGAACTGTCCCGCGAAAAGAAGGACAATTACGGTCGCGTGCGCTTTACGCTTTCGGCGGCGGACATCAAAATCCGGCTCGGCAACAAGCAGGAGGCCATCAATGATTTCGACGCCCTGCTTGAAGAACTGGCGAGTGACAACTGGCTGGCCGGTTCGGTGCGTGATCGGGTGGAACGCGTGTTCGTGCGTCAGGCCGACTACGCGGGTCTGGCCGGGTATTATCAAAAGCGGTTGCAATCGCATCCGAACGATGTGGAAACGACGCGGCGTTTGGCCGTTGCGCTCGTGCGACTTGGCCGGACCGACGACGCGAAACAGTTGCTCGAAAGCACACTCGAAAAGGCGCCATCGGACATCGCGCTGCGTTTGGGCTTGATCGATCTGCTGGTCAACGACCGTGAGTTTGACCGTGTGGATGAGGAGTACGCGAAAATCAACGAACTCGACGCAAATAACCCGGATCATATTTCGCAATGGGGACTGGCTGCACTCGAAAACCGCAAGTTGGACGAACAGCAGCGGAAAACGAACGCGGCGGCCATCTGGCGCAAACTCGTCGATGCCCGTCCGAACGACCGGGCAACGGTGGTTATGGTCGCCGACCTCATGGCAGGCGGGAAAATCAACGACGAAGCGGAAACGCTGTACCTCAAGGCGGTCGAACTTGCGCCAAACGATTCGTCGTACCGCGAATATCTCGGTTTCTTTTATCATCGTACCGAACAAAAGGACAAGGCGATTGCGACGCTCAGACAAATTGCGGAAGGCGACCGCCGCACGCCGGAAAATCTGGCGATGCTTGCCAATATTTTCAAGAGTCTCGGTTATGCGGATGAGTCGCTCGAAGCGATGCGTGACGCGGCGGAGTCGGCCATGCGAAATTTTGAACTGCAACTTGCTTACGCGGAAATGCTGATGCAGAACGATGACCTGGACGCGGCGAAAGAGCGTTTGGCCGTTGCAAGTCCGTTGGCCGGAACCGATGACGAAAGGCTTGCATACACACGGGTGGAAATCGAACTGTTGACCGTCACCGGTGAGTTGAAAAACTCGATGAAAGCTCTGGCTGACGAACTGGAAACTGCAACACCGGACGCGAAACGGCTGTGGCAACTGGCCATGTACTGTCGCGCGGACGGTGCGCTCAATGACGCGACGGCGGCTATCGAAAAGGCGTTGGCACTTGATCCGGCATCGCTCATGTTGCTGGATACGGCGGCGGATATTTATACGAAAAACTTTGACGAACAGCGCGCGGCGGACATTTATGAAAAGCTGACATCGGTCGATGCCGCGCGGCGGGTGGATCACCTCAAGCGGCTGGCGAATTTGCAGCGTGACATGGGGCAGACGGACAAGGCCATCGAAACGGCGCGGCTGGTCATGGCGACCGGGGCGGGCAACGTGGCCAACAGCCGGTTTTACGCGGACATGCTGATCAGTATCGGGCGGCGCGGGGACGGGATCGAAGCGTTACGTCGCGCGGTGCGCATTGACCCCAGCGACCAGGTGTCACTGTCGGCACTGGCCGATCAGTTGGCTCAGGACGGTCAACTGGACGAAGCGATTGAAATCACCTGGCGGATTTTCGACCGCACGGAGGACTTGCAGGGGAAAATCGGGCAGGTCGGCAAACTGTCGAATTACTACCAGCAGGGCAACCGTTTCGACCAGTTGATCGCCCGGCTACAACAGAATCTGGTAGGTGACCGATCTCCGAGCGGTCACAATGGACGTCGCGAGGCCGCCTACTGTCTGGCGCAGGCCCACGCGGGCGTTGGTGATTATTTTGCCGCGCGCAATGCGCTCGAAATGCTACTGACGAACGTGGACGAGGTGGCCGCCGATCTCCGAGCGGCGGAAAAAAACGACACGTTCCTGCTCGATCAGCTTTCGCGCGTTGCCGAAATGCAGGGCGATTTTGCGTCGGCGATTCGTTATCAGGAAATGCTGTGCGACCAGACGAGTCTCGCGCAGGATCGCGACCGGCTGCTCGGATTGTACTACGCGGCGGGCGAGCGTGAAAAAGCCGCAACGGTTTACCTGCAAATGGTGGCCGCAAACGTCGAATTTGCCGACCAGATCAGCACACTGGACAAGTTGCTTGCCCGTGAGGATTACACCGTTGCCAAAACGCTGCTTGAGCGTCTTGAAATGAAGTACCCGAACAACTGGGAGTTGATGTACCGGCGGTTAGTGATTAGTGGCCAGTGGCCAGTGGCCACTAATCAGTTGCCAGTAGCCAGTGAAACAGAAGCCGGGAACGTCAGTGACCGGATCGAACGCGAGCGGGAAACCTATGCCCAACTCGTCGCTTTGGCCCGGGCGATTCGCAAGCTGGACATTCCGGACGATGAACTTTCCGCCGTGGAGCAGAAGGCGAAAAACGCCGCGCAGAATCGGGGCGGCATCCAGCGTCAGGGTGGTGTGGGTGCTTCGTCCTACACCATGATTGGAGGATCAGGTTACTCGCCGTGGGGGTTCGGCCAGCATCAGGGGTATTCGCGCAACATGGTTTACAATCCCGGCGACACGGGCATTCTTACGACCTGGAGCAACCGGAACGTCGAACTGACGCAGACGCTTTTCCGCGACCGGCTGCAACTGGAGCAATACTACTATCAGCGCAGCAGCATGATGTCGACGGCGGTGCCGGAAAAGCCGCTCTTTAAGCCGATGACCTTTGCTGACGCGAAATTTGCCGCGCTCGCGTGGGAGTTGAAATTCGCCTGGGATCAGGACGTGGCCGACTTCCTGCGCGACTTCCCCGAAGAAGCGAAATTGTACAAGGAGTTGCCGGATGAGACGGGGGTAATCCAAAGGGGGATGGGCAATATGACTATGGCCTATACTTATATTGCACCTGCCGTTGCCTTGCCCGGACTATCACCCGCCCGGCCGGAAGACAACGCCGAAGACGATGAACAAAAAGCGGAAGAGGCGAAGAATCGCGAGCGGGTCGAAAAGGCGTTGAAATTTGAGCGGCTGTTCGCGTTGGTTGAGGTCGTGGAGAAGGAATACCCGGCGGATTCGGACAACATCGCGATGCTGATGCAACGCTTGCGTTTTGAAACCTTTCGCACCCAGCTTGTCACAACGCTTGCCCTGGACGACGAAATCATTCTGCCGCTTGCGTGGCTGAAGAACCTGGGCGGTGGTGCGGATTCGGTGACGAACGTCATCACGGTCAAGCTCGGACTTCTGGGCGAAAAGGACTGGAAAAACGCGGCGTTTCGCATGGTGTTGCAAAAGCTGAATGAGAACGTTCAGCGGACGATGTTCGCGTCGCTCGACTTGGACGCGGAAATCGCCGCCGTGGTGAAAGATGTTGAAGACGACGAACAGCGTGCGGAGCTGGTGCGGAAAATCAAGGAAAGGGTCGAACTGGCTTCAGACTCCGGGCTTCAGACTTCAGGAATAGGTGGCGAAGAAAACCCTGAAGTCCGAAGCCTGAAGTCTGAAGTCTTCTCCGACGACAGCGCGCGGCTGGACTGGCTTGTGGAAGCCCTGCTCGAAACCGCCGCCGAAGACCCGCGGCAGTTGACCGTGCGCATGAATCATTATTCGAACGTGATGAGCCAGTTGCCGGAAGTCTATCGCCTGCTCGAATACTTTCAGCGCGACGCGGACATAGCGAAACTCGACGCCATGATCGACCGCCTCGCCGAACAGCAGCCGCAGTTTTACATGCTGAGAATCAGAATCGCGCAAATGCCTGATTTCTCGAAAGAATCACTCATCCACCTTCGTCTGAAGATGATGCGAAATGATATTGAACGCGGCGAAAATTTTGCGATGCGGCCTGTTGGCGAACTCATGGATCGCGGCGGTTTTTCCGGCGAGAAAACGACCGTTGATTGGAAACGGTGGATCACGAAGATGAAAGACGCCGCGATCAAGGATATTGCGAGTCATTCGCAGTCGCAAACGCAGGCTGTTGCGGGCGGGCTGTCGTATGTCCCGTCAACGGTCGATATGATCCAACAGGTGTTCGTGCAACAAGCTCCGTCGGAAACCTTTCTCATGGTTTTCGGTCAGGAGAAGTGGCGTGATACTCTGAATCAAAACGTGAACAGCATGAATAACGTGGTCTATGGCGGAGGGTTTGGAAATTTCTCCGTGGTTTTCCCGGAAGTCAAGAAAAAACTCGGCGTGGACGATGTGGAAGGGCTTGCCAGGGAAACAGAACGGCTCTCTGATCTTGTCGCATTCTACATGGAGACCATTGGGGGGATCAAAGCGGAACAAGCGGCGGTGGCAAAATCCGCAGCACGGCCACCGTCAACTCCGGCGCGACAGCGAGTCCAATCATTGTCGCAGTATCGTTACTATTTTGATGGACGCAACAGCATTGGCGGACAGCAAATCCGCAGTTTGCTGAACGACGCTTCATTCACCTCTTCGATGGGTGGCGGTATCGCTATCCGCACTATTCAGCGGTTTCAGCCGGATCAATTTTTGGTGTATGTTTACAACATCTTACACACACTCGACGTGATGCTCGAAAACAGTGAACCCGGCGAAGGTGTCACGGCGGAGCAAATTGCCGCGAATCACGTGGAGCGGTTCAAAAAATACCTGGAAGAGAAGGCCGCGTCGGATGACGCGGGTGTTGCGGAAACGGCCAAACAGTTTTCCGATTTGCTCAAAGGCGTCGATGATCAGCAGGCGGTTGCGGCGGAACAAGCGCAGGAAAACGATCTCGACAAGCTGCTCGCGGAACTTGAAACCGAATATGCCGAAACGATGGGCGACAAAAATCTGCCGCCGAATAAACTGCTGGCGATGGCACTGATTTACGCGGCGCAGAAAAAGGTCGCGAAGGTCATGGAATGTCTCGACGCGATGTATTTTCCGTCGGCGTCGGACGTTAAAATGCGCGAGACGATTGCGTTGCAACTCTATCAACAGGCCGGCGAAGAGCAGCCGAAACTCAAAGCCCGCGCCGAACAGGCCGTGGACCGGTTGCTCGGATACCAGTTGACGCCGGAGGAACTGCGCACGGTGCGCGGCGTGCTGATGCAGTTCGACCGCCGGGAGGAAGCCGACGCGATCCGCGACCGGCTGCTCGTTTCGGCCATGGACGCCAACACGATGGGTACCATGCTTCAGGAATTGCGAAGCAGCGGTGAGGATGCGAAGGAACAAACGGTGCAATACGCACTGAAAGTGTTCCGCTCGCCCGCCTTTTCGACGGGGCGCGTCATGCAGCCGAACAGTTGGGAAAAGCACATCCGCGACCAGGCCATCGACATCCTGCAAAAGGCGGGCAAGCTGGAGGAAATCGTCGAGCAGATCGAAGCCCAGTGGAAATCGTCGCCCGGCTCCTTCGACATCATGACCTCGCTCGTCGAAATCTACACGAAGGCCAACCGCAGGGACGACGCGGCGAAAGTCCTTGAACAGATGCAGGCACAAATCCCCGACGACGCGCAGAAGATGATCAATTTTGCAAACCTGTTGCGCAACTTTGACCGCAAAGACGAAGCTGCCGCGTGGATGAACAAGGGTCTGGCCAAAAAACCGGAATTGTTCCTGAACAACTATTGGGAATACCAGCGATTTTACCGCGACCTCGGCCAGTCAAGCAAGTTGCTCGAATTTTTGAGGAAGATCGACCGGCGCATGATGATTCAGCAGAGTCACGTTCTCAGTTCGCTCATGCGGGAACTGCTGCGGGATAACGCGACCAAAGACGACGCGCGGAAATTTTTTGACGAGCTTTGGGACGGCAAGGACATGGCGGTCAACGAACGGATGCAGATACGCCGGTCACTGCTCCAGGACATGATCTGGAACCCGGACGCCGAGTTTTACCCCTATCTGGTTTCCTACGTCATGGAAGCCGTCTTGCCGGAAGAACCGCAGGCGAATCCGCCGCGAAGGGTACAACCGCAGGCAACGGTGGTTTACCCCGATCAATCAGTGCATAACGCAAACAGTTGGTCGTCGGACGAGGCGAAATCACTTTCCGGGTCGTTCGTCCAACTCGCCGGGCAGACGGACAAGCTGGACGAATTGCAAAATCAATTCGCGGAGGTGACGGCCAAACATTTGGAAACGGAGGAAGCCAAACGCGATTGGCAACGCTACACGGACACGCGGATTTTCGAAGCCCTGATTCATTTCAAGAAGGGACAACCGGACGACGGATTGAAAATCATCGACGAACTGCGGGAAGACAAAAAAACCGCCGAGTTTTTCAAACAAAGCCAGTGTGAAATGACGCTTGGACAAATCCTGGAAACACTGGACGATCCGAAAGCCGTTGCGCTGGCCGTCGAACTGTTGGAAGCCCTGATGAAAAGTGATCGCTACAGGAGAAGCAGTTTCATGGCGTCAGTGGTCGAGCCGAAACTCATCCTGCTTTACCTGAAACAGGGCAACCGCGAAAAGGGCGTCGAAAAAGCCCTGACGCAGCTCCGGCAGAATCTGCGATACATGAAAATGCTCGGCAGTCAGGATTACATCCAAATCAACAACAATATTATCCAGTGGCACGGCTTGGCACCGGGAACCGCACGAATCGGCAACGCTCTCAAGGAGGCCGGAGCGGGTCTGGAACTGCTCCAGGTTTACCGCGAAATGTGCGAGGGGCAAACGTGGTTTACCTCGCTGCTCAACGACCAAAACCGGCGTTATTACGTTGACCAGTTCAAGGGCGTGTTCGATTCACTGTTGGAAAGCACATCGGCGGCAAACATTGCGGAACGCATCGATATGTTCATCCCGATGGGGGATACACAACCCACTGATGAGGCCGCCGCATCCAACGAAGCGGTCACCGTGCCGCTGTTTTTGGGGACGTACCGCAAGTCGGTTTTGATGGTGCCGGAGCTTCTTTGGTCGAGCAAACTGTTCGACGCCCTGCAACTTATCGCGGAGACCGACGCAACGCAATTCGCCGCCGTCCGCGAATCGCTCGCGAAATTACAGGTGGAACACCCGGACGACCCGACCGTGCTGTTGACCGGCGCGTGGTGCGAAATGCTGGTCGAAAATAACGACGCTCATATCCTTGCCCATCTGCAACGTTGCGCCGATTGGACGGCGAAACAGGAATCGACGGAGAAAATTTCCGACCAGGTTCTGCTCACCTGCTGGCTGCTTGCCCGGCAGGTCTATATGAACCCGGACACGTTTGCGCTCGAACAATTTGCGGAACCCTGCAAGACTCTGAGCGTTTTCTCCTGTGCGTGGATCAGCCGCAAAGTGGAAAACGCCCGGAGCAATCCGTTGGGCAAGGAAGACGCCGACCGGTTGAGCAACGAGTACAGGAGCTTCGCGCCGCCGGAATTGCAGGAACATCTGAGAGCGACCGTTTCCGCCGAATCACTCCAGGCGTCGCTCATTCCGAACGGGCAACTCATTTCCAACCTGAACGAGAGCTTTTACGATATTGAGGTACAATACCTCGCGGCGATCAAAGCCGGGGCGGTCAAAGAGGTCATAGCCGTTTTTGAAACGCTCTTTGAGAAAAACTGGCCCGAAGTGACAAGCGATCCTCATATTGCGCATTGCGTATTCGTGATTTTTGACGCTGTTGTGGATGCAGCCATGCAGTCAAATGACAGCACTGAACAGTACCATCTTTTCGATTCGCTGAGAAGGATCGTGTTCGCGCCGGAAAGCAAACGTCCGCTATTTTTTGCAGTTTACGACGATCTCGGAGGCCGCAACGGTTACTTCCGTTCGCCGATGATAGCCCTACTTGACTTCGCTCAACGAACTCACCGAATGCAGGCACCGCAACTGAACATCGCCGACAAGCGCAAGCGGATTGCCGACGATCCTGACCAATTGCTGATGCTTGATGCAATGGAACTGGCGGTTGCGTTGAGAACCAATGACGCGGAAGTGATTGAAAAGCATGTCGAACAATTCCTCAAACTGGTTCGCGACGAGAAGAACGTCGAAGCGGGACGACTTGCCCTTGTCACCATTGCCGATCAGGGGATCAGGCCGGAAACGCTGGAATTGCTCGACGCGTCGCTGGCACTTTCACAGCAAACGCCGCGTTACGCCCATTTCGCATATTACGTACTCCGTGAAAACATGATGTCACTGATTGAACAAGGGGTGAGGGACGAGGGGCCAGGGACGAGTCATTGGGAAATGGCCGTCCGCTGGGCGGAACGCTATCGGGACATCTGTCGCGAGGCCGATATCCTCGGACAACACGACGGCACGCGCACCTCGGTCGATGACCGCCTGCTTCTCGAATGGGAAAAGTGCATCAACAATGACCAACTTGATCTTGCGATAAAAATACTCAAATATTTCGCCGCCGAGCCGGTGGATTCGTTTCGTTACCGCGATCTGGGACAGGGGCTTGACCTGCTTGCCGAAAAACTTCGGAACGGAGGTCACGGCGTGACCGCCCTACCTCAAAATGACATGACCGCCCTGCTGGGTGACTTGAAACTCGAAGACATTGCGCGGGAAAGCACAGTGCCGAAAGACATTGATGCAGGCAAACCGAACGTCGCGGAACGTTTTGACCTGCCGGAACTGCCTGTCGGGACACTCGTTTATGAAAACGATTTTGAACAGGCAGTTGGTGAGAACTGGTCAACGTGCAAACGTGAAATCACCCCGATCGGACGTCGCGGCTTTCTCGGCGAGTTTTTCATGGAGCCGGTCACGTTCCGCCTGGACAAGTTACCGGAACACAAGTTCCTGCGAATCCGGTTCGACCTCTTTATGATGGACGGCATGGACGGCCTGGTCGGTGCGCCGCGGCATTTCGGCGTCGATACCTGGCAGATGAAACTCGACAACGGCCTTGTCCCCATCGGCAGCAGTTTCTCAAACTACCACAAAGACCCGAACAACCAGAAGCAGAGCTACCCGGACGATTACCCCTTGCTGTTCGGCCGCAAGCCGGCGTGGTACCATCGTGTCGAAAGCGATTCGCTCTGGGACGACAACCTCGAAACGGGCTTTTACCATGGCCGTCACGGTGCCGCCGAGGAGCGATCGATTTCGTCGCGGCCAAACGCGATTTACGCGATCGACATGATCGTCCCGCACAATACGAACAGCCTCGAAATCGTCTTTCAGGCGGATTTCAAGGACGGGCCATTTGAGCAATTGTACCACCTGTCGTTCGGCGAATGTTGGGGGCTGGACAACTTTCGCATCGAAACCCTCAACGAGCCGATGCCCCTGACCGATGACGAAATGACTCTCTGTTTCGACGCACTCACCGGTAGCGACGGCATCAAGGCCAACGCTGCGCGCTGGCGACTCGTTGCCGCAGGCGGACAAACGGTCGAGTACGTCACCCGCTGGTTTACAGCCGATGAGAACGCCTCAAAAGCCGAACAGTTCCTTTCGACCGGCAACTTTTTCGGCTTCCGCATCATGCGCGTCCTGCAATTGATCAACACTCCAGCCGCCAAAGAACTGCGGGGAAAACTGTTCGGCCTGCCGTAATCAGAACCGCGACAGGCACGGAGATTGAAAAATTAAAAAATTTCGTTTTTCATGTTTTCACCTGACCTTTTGTCAACAACCATTTTCGCCGTATCATCACGGTATCCGATCCATGTTCAAACGCTTGAAAACGGTTGAGTCATGGGACGGAGGTCAGGCCGTGACCGCACTGCCAAGCCCCGTGCCACCGAGGGGTATGGCGAACTTCAAACTCAGCACTCAGCACTTTATCTCACCCCTTCTTCAATCCAATTCAGATAATCGTTTGTGCCGTCCTTAATCGACAGAACAGTGATTTGGGGGCACTCGTAACTGTGCATTTGCAGAATAGCGTCACGCACGGCGGGGTAACGTTCGTTGGTCGTCTTGATGATGCAAAGCCACTCGTCGCTTGTTTCGACTTTGCCCTGCCAACGGTAAACGCTCGAAACGGGCGAAACCTGGACACAGGCGGCCAGACGCTTTTCGACAATTGCAGCCGCAATGGTTCTGGCCTCCTCTTCACGTCCGCAGGTGGTTTGAACTTCAACAAAATTTCCTGTTGGCATGATGGCTACCCCTGAAAGCGCAGAGTGCAGAATGCAGAATGATTTCAATACATGCTATGAGTGCAAAGTGCAACAAGAGACTTCATTCTTCAATACCGTATTTTTCATTCAGAATTACTCGTTCTGCATTCTGCATTCTTCATTACTCAATCGTCAGTTGTTTTCCCGCGATGATGGCGTCCATTCGCCGGGCGAGTTCCGCGTCGGCGGGTGCCCCGGTTTCGTCCGTCATCCAACCGTTGTAGTTGACCGCTTCCAGACACTTGCGCACGGCAGGCCAATTGATACTGCCTTCGTGCAGATGCTTCCAGGTGCCGCCGTCTCTGAGGCTTCGGTCATTTTTGAAATCCTTGCAATGCAATTTGATCAGCGTCTTGCCACAGGCCATGATCCAGTCTTCGGCTTTGCAGTATCGGGTGTGGTTGCCGATGTCGAAGTAGGTGCGAACCCAGATATTGTCAAACGAATTCACGAAGGCGGCCAGAAATTCCGGCTTGACCCAGAGGTTGTTCCAGACGTTTTCCACGGCGATGACCACGCCCAACTCGGCTGCCAGCGGAATCAAACCGTTAATGGCCTCGATGCTCATTGTTGTCGAGCGGTTTTGCGCTTCGATGTAATCTTTGTACGGCGCATTGTCGCCCGTGACGACTTTGTTGACCATGAGCGTTTCCGGGTCGAAATCCATTTCAAAATCCCACGGATCGGGCATGGCCATCCCACCGATGCGGCAGGGAACGAGCAAGATCGTGTCGGCACCGTAGGCTGCGGCGGCGCGAAGGGATGTCGCAGTTGCATCAATCGTCTTTTGACGGGCATCAGCATCCGTGTTGTTGAATTCAGCCCAGCCGCGCATGACCGAATGGATTCTCATGCCGAATTTTTCTGCAATAACACGCGCGGCGGCGGCTTTTTCGGGAGTGGTGTCCCACAGCGTCGTTTCCACGCCATTGAACCCTGCCGCAGCGAGTTTTTCAAACAAATCCGCCGTCGGGTCACCGCAAATGGCGGCCTTGAAAATTTTGGTTTTGAACGCTTCATTGCCCGCTGTTTGGGCTGAAGCTGTGGGATATGATGCGTGTGTGGCGGCATACACTCCGGCAGTCACGGTAGCCGAAGCTCCAAAAAAATGTCGTCGGGTGATACTTTGAGACATGGTGGTTCTCCTTTTTGGGGTAATCAAGTGAGGAAATTATCAAAACAAGAAACGATTCTTGTTGCGGCACATCAAGTACTATTATACTCGATGCTCTGACAGGAATCAAGTTTGGGCAAATTTCTGAACCATGATTTTGACAAGAATGGTAAGATGATCACGATGAT
>WRMR01000089.1 GCA_009776995.1 Planctomycetaceae bacterium
AGCAAGTGGAACAAGATTGAGCATCGACTGTTCAATCACATTTCGATGAACTGGAAGGGACAACCACTTGTCAGTTTGGATGTCATCATTAATTTGATTGGCCATACAACGAGCAGTACCGGTTTGAAAGTTGACGCAATGGAAGACCGTAATATTTATCCGACGAAACGAAAAATCACCAACGAACAACTTGATACCTTGAAGATCATTCGGAATGACGTTTTAGGAAAATGGAACTACAAAATCTCACCAATAATTTCGTAACAATTGTAAATGTTATTTTGGCAAGGCTCCCTACGCTGATGAAGCCGATCTGTTGAATTTAGCACTATGGGCTTGTACGGCCAAGCAGTGGCGCGAGGCCAACCCCGATCATGCGAAGAAAGGTTTGAACATACGCGACACGGCAAGCATCAATGAATTGGTTGTGCTGGCAAACCTTGAATCGTTTAACGCCGAATTACTGAAACACAATGTGGACAAAACCTCGCGGTACACCTGTCTGCGCGATATGGCGCAACAACAGCTCACCCGTCTCAATGCCATTGATGCTGAAAAAGGATTCCGTAAATTGGATGCAAAAAATACCGGGATCAAACGAAATTTGAAATAAAGGGTTTGTCGTGGTCACCTTGCAATGCGCTTGGCCAAAATCCACATAGAATGTAAACAATTGGAAGTGCGAATATGAATTTAAAGGAACTTGCTGCAATAATCATTAGAGATGCCCAAAAACCATTGTCGCCAGTTGAAATATGGGAAATTGCGGAACCTCAAGGATATAAAGAGAAATTAGGGTTAACCGGACGTACTATACCAACTACGATTGGGGCTCAATTATATGTTGATATAAAAGATAACCCGGATTCAGTATTTTTGAAAATAAAAACGAAACCTACTCGTTTCTATTTAAAGGATTTACTGCACAATGATGATACCAGCTTAATATACAATCAACCCACAACAAAATCTGTACATAAAAACAAATCTTATTCTGAAAGAGATTTACATTCATTGTTAAGCTACTATGTATATACCTACCATTCAATATATACAAAGACGATATTTCATGAAAACTCGGCGAAAAAGTCATATGCTCAATGGCAACATCCTGATATGGTAGGCGTGTTTTACCCAATGGAACTATGGGAATCTGAAATCTACGAAGTTGTGAATTTCACAGGAAATCAACCTGTAAAAATGTTCTCTTACGAATTAAAAAAAGAATTGACCTTTTCAAATCTGCGGGAATCATATTTTCAAGCTGTATCAAATTCATCTTGGGCAAACGAAGGTTATTTAGTCGCCTCCGAAATTGATCGAAGTGATGATTTTATGTCTGAAATCATCAGACTTTCAAATTCTTTTGGAATTGGATTAATTTCTTTGATTACGGCGAACCCCGACGATTCAGAAATAATAATTCAAGCACGTCAAAAGGACATTTTGGATATAGAAATGATGAACAAAATTTCTCAGATCAATCCAAATTTTAAAGAGTTTTTGATGAGAATTAAAATAGATTTAAATTCAAAAGAGATACGAAAAGAAAAATTCGACAAGATTATCGAAAGTGATGAATTGATCAAAAAATTTTAGTAATGCATCGGCCCCTGTGTGCCCGCCTTGCCTTAATCCTATCATTGCGTTGCGCCCCATTCCGGCTTTTGGTACAACTCCTAACTCCGCATTTCGATGGACATCATACGTTTTTCGCTGAAGAACCCCGTAAAAATCGCCGTGGGCGTGATTCTGACCATTTTGTTCGGGATCATCGCGTATATGGCGGTGCCGATTCAATTGACGCCGGACATCGACCGCCCGCTCATCACCGTGCGGACAACCTGGCCCGGGCGGAGTCCGGAGGAGGTCGAGCAGTCGGTCATCATTGAGCAGGAAAAACGGCTCAAGACGACGCAGGGGTTGTACAAGATGACATCCTTCGCCCGGCTGGGGGAAGGCACTATCGAATTGGAGTTCCAGGTCGGCTACAACATCGACCGCGCCGTGCAGGACGTGTCGGCATTGCTCGATGAAGTGCCGCGTTACCCGAACGATGTGGACCGCCCGACCATTCGGGCGTCGAGTTCCGAAGCCGAAGAAGCCATCGCCTACGCGCGGATTACCGCAAATTCGCCGGACCCGGACTTTGACATCTCGGAATTTTATGACTACGCCGACCGTTACATCAAGCCGCGTCTCGAACGCATTCCCGGCTTGTCACAGGTGATGATTCGCGGCGGCCGCATGCACCAGGTGCAGGTGCGTTTTGATCCGAACGTCCTTGCGCTGAACGGCATCACGGTCCAGCAACTCGGCAATCTGCTCCAGGCCGACAACGTCAACGAATCGGCGGGCGACATCGAAAACGGGCGGCTCGACATCCGCTTCCGCGTTCTGGGACGATTTGAGGAACTGGAGCCGATCCGCAAAACCATTGTCAAATACGACGACAACGGAGCACCGGTTTTTGTTGAGGACATCGCGTCAGTCGAGCTGGTGTTGGCCAAGCGGACATTCGTTTCCGAGAGCAAAGGCTCGCAGTGCCTGACCTTGCTGTTCAACCGCGAGGTGGGCAAAAACGTCCTCGCCGTTATGAACGAAGTGCGCACAGCTCTCGATGAACTGCAAGGCGAAGGCGGGCTCATACGAATGTTCGAAAACGACCGCCACAAAATCCGCCTGACGCTCGTGCATGACGACTCGACCTACATCAACAGCGCGGTCAAGATCGTTTGGGACAACATGTATTCCGGCGGTTTTCTGGCCATCCTGGTTTTGCTGCTGTTCCTGCGCAGTATGCGTCCGACCCTCGTGATTTCACTGGCCATCCCCATTTCGATACTCGGAACGTTCATCGCCGTGTACGCCATGGGACGCAACCTGAACGTCGTTTCACTCGCGGGGCTGACCTTTGCCATCGGTATGGTCGTGGACTGTGCCATCGTCGTACTGGAGAACATCGACCGTCACCTGCACATGGGTAAAACGCCGTACCAAGCGGCTTATGACGGCACGAAAGAAGTGTGGGGCGCGATTCTTGGTTCGACCCTGACGACCGTGGTTGTGTTTGCGCCGATCTTGACGATTCAGGAAGAGACCGGGCAGATATTTTATGACATCGCGCTGTCCATTTCGGCGGCGGTTCTCATTTCGTTGCTGGTTTCGATCACAATCATTCCCGCCGCATCCCGATTCCTGCTGAAGGACACGACGCAAAAAGGCGGCATCCTTTCAAAAACCGTCAAATCGTTATTCGGACTGGCACCATTCTTTTCCTGGCTTGGCAATGCCTATTCCGGCTGCATTTTCTGGGCCATCCAGCGCAACGCGGCCTCGTTCTGGTTGCGCGGTATTATTGTCGCGGTCATTTCCGCCCTGTCGCTTTTTTTGAGTATCAAACTCATGCCTCCGGCCAGCTACCTGCCCGCCGGGAACCGCAATGTTGTCAACGGCTCCATGACGATTCCGCCGTCCTATTCGCTCCGTGAAAATATGCTCATTGCCCGCCGTCTCAATGAAATTCTGCGGCCTTACTATGAAGCGGAAAACACAGAGGAAGCCTCAGCACAAGCGAAAAAAGACAAGCTGATCGACATGCGCAGCGGCAGACCGGTGGAACGCGTTCCGGCCATCAAGCATTTTTCGATTGTGCTTGGCCCTTCGTATGTCTTCATTCAGGTGATCAGCAAAGACGAGGAATTTGTCCGTCCGTTGACACATGTTCTCAATCACGCGATGAATTCGATTCCCGGTTGTACCAGCACGGCCATGCAGTCGTCGTTATTTGGACGGCGTGCCGGCAGCGCGAACGCTGTGCAAATTGAAGTTTCCGCGTTTGACAACAATCGCCTGCGGGAAGCGACCGACAAGCTCGAAAAACGGCTGGTCACGCATTTCAGCCGGACGGCCATTCGGACGCAACCGCAGAACTATTATCTTTCCGGCCCGGAAATCCAAATGGTCATCAACCAGGTTCGCGCCAAGCAACTCGGCATCACCGTTGGTGAAATCGCATCGGCGGGACGCGCGATGATCGACGGCGTCAAGGTCGGCGATTTCAATCACGACGGCTTCAACATCGACCTGCTCGTCATCCGCGACCCGGATTTCCCGCTCACGCCGGACGAGGTTGGTACGTTGCCTGTTGCGGTCAGGAACTCGGAAAACCGCGTCATGGCACTGCCGCTTTCCGACTTGGTGACCTTTCACCCCGCCGACGCGTCCCAACAAATTCGGCGGCTCGAACAGGAACGCTGCATTCAGTTGACCGTCATGCCTGCCGATGACGTCCCGCTCGAAGCGGCTCAGGCGGTGATTTTCCAAATCGTCGATGAGTGCCGTCAGGCGGGCGAAATGGGACCCGACATCCGCGTGAACCTTGCCGGGAACGCCGACAAATTGCAACAAACGCGAGTCGCGCTGCTTGGTAAATGGACCGGTTGGAACATGGAATCGCTCTTCAGTTTGTTGACCAGCCGCATGTTCCTTGCGCTCCTGGTCACCTACCTGCTTATGGCCGCGCTGTTTGAAAATTTTCTCTATCCGCTTGTCATCATGTTCACCGTGCCGCTGGCCACGGTCGGCGGGTTCCTCGGACTTGCCTGGGTTCACCATCTCGACCCGCTCCAGCAACTTGACACGCTGTCGATGCTCGGTTTCGTGATCCTGATCGGCGTTGTGGTCAACAACGCAATTTTGCTCGTCCACCAGTCGCTCAATTTCATGCGCGGCTTCGGGGAATCGGAAGAAGACATCATCGAAGCCATGTCCCCGCAAGAGGCCATTTGCGAATCGGTGCGAACGCGGTTGCGACCGATCTTCATGACCACCGCGACGACGATTTTCGGCATGTTGCCGCTTGTCCTGGCACCCGGTGCGGGTAGCGAACTGTACCGCAGTCTCGGAGCCGTGGTCCTCGGCGGTCTGACGCTTTCGACAATTTTTACCCTGCTCGTCATCCCGCTCCTGTTGAGCATGGTCATGGACGTGCTGAGTTTGTTCCAGAAAAGGTAATACCCCGCCAAACCGAAAATTTGCAGCTTCCCAATCAACAGCCTGGAGTGTCAACGACCGAATTTCCGGGAACGGCGCAGTTGAACTGGTTGCTTGCGTTTCCGGATGTTATTTGTTACTTGCTGTTGCAGGTTCTGATTCGGCGGTCACGCCGTGACCGCCCTACCGGAAACATCATCATGGTGAACTTATCCCCGCATCAATTCCAGCAGTTTCCGGTCGAGTTTGTGTCCGTGGAAGTCCTCGTATTCGACGTCCGTGCGTTCGCTGTCGAGGATGCCGAAGGAGCCGCGGAAGTTCCACATCGCGTAACCCCAGCCCGCTTCGTTCCAATTGGCGATGGAGTCGCCGAGCCAGCGAAGCACCACGTCGTGTGGCGTGTGGTTGAACGACCCGAACTCGCCGACCATCACGCCGGCACCCGCTTTCTCCAGTTCTTGCCATGGCTCGATCATCGTGCGCTTCAGCCAATCACGATCTTTGACCGTGCCGCCAGTGACCGTTCCGAGGTATGTCGGGCAATTACCTGATGTTACTTGCACTTCCTTGTATTTCAACGTATCCGATTTCTGTCCCCATCCTGCGGTTGCTTGTATAATGGATTCTTCAACCGGACCTTCTGCTCTTGCTATCCCAAGTTCGCTCAAAAGAATCCAATCCCCCTCCACTGTTTGCACCGTGACCACCTTCGTTCCGGCGGGAACCGGCACTCCGAAACCAATGTTATAGATGTTTTGATACGTATTCCACTGCGGCATGAACACGGATTTTTCCCATTCCCCCTCGCCGGGGCCGGGATCGAACTGGCGTTCAAAGATTGTCTTGCCGTCTGCTTGTACGGCAAATTTACTCTTGCCGGACACTGTTACGACATGCAATCGCAACATCGTTTTACCTGGAAACGGGCCTTCAATCGTCAGCGGCTTGCGCGATTCCTCCGGCAACTCGCGTTTTGTCGGAGCGGGCAACAGGCCGTTGATCGACACCATCGGCCAGGTGGGGTCCGGGAAACTTTCGCTGTTGACCCAGCTTGCTTTGTAGTGTGAAATCTCCGACGGGGCATATCCCCGCGTTGACTGGGCGACTTTCAAATCCACCAGCGGCAGGAAGGGTTTTGCCCCATACTCGGTGCCGTCACAGATGATCAACCGGTCCGGGGACTCGGACCGGATGGCGTCGATGATTTTTTTGTGAACGGCGAGGTATTTTACCGGGTCAACGCTCGTCGGTTCGTTGAACAGATTGAAGCTGACCTGCTCGTTGGAGAACTGCTTGTAACGTTTCGCGAATGTCGCCCAATGAAGGGCGCAAACCTCCTGTGTTTCGGCGTCGTCCCAGATGGCGGGCGATTCCGGCGGCTGGGCAACGGTGTAACCCGGAGCGCGATGGAAATTGATGTTGACGTGAATGCCGTACTTTTCTCCGTACTGCACGGCCTGGTCGATTTCCTTGAGCGACTTTTCGTCGAATGTCCGCCAGTCCTTGTCGATGATCCAGTTGCGGTAATCCATCGGCAAACGCACGAAGTTGAAACCGAGTTCGGAGATCATCTGGAAGTCCGATTCCCGGAACGGACCGTTGTTCCAGGGATTCATGAATTTTTCCAGGAGGTTGAAGCCGCGCCAGGCGGGCAACTTTTGCCAGGTCGGCGTCGGCAGCGTTTTGGCGATGGAAAAGTCGGACAGAAACGGAAACGTCAAACCTGCGGCGAGTCCCGCTTTCAAGACATTGCGTCGGGTTGTTTTCATGGTGATAACCGGGGGCTGGAGTTGGGAAAAGATGTTGGAAACACAAACTGCTATTTTAGACGCTATGCAATGCCGATGCAATGTGGCGGTTTCGCCCACGAGCGGCAGGGCGGCCACGTCATGACCCGCTTCTCCGAGCCCTGGTCGAAGCTCTCGTAGCCATCAACCCGGTTTCGGAATAGAGCCTTTGCCATGACAAGCCCTTTTGAACGCCAAGTTTCCAGGGTAGTGTACCATAGCTTTTCAAGATCACCAGAAAATAGAAGCCTGAAACAACTTGGCTCCCTTAAATTTGGTGATCGTGGAAAAGATCAGTACGCCGGGAGATTCGGACTTGGCGGCCTGTCTTCTTTCCCATCGCTGTTCAGGTACGCGGCGGAAACGAGAATCGGCTTTCGGTTCCAGAGGCCGTAAATTTTGTCCACCAGCCCGTCGGCAGAGACGTTGATCCGGCCGTTCCCGCAACCGTCCAGCGAATTGAACGGGTCGGAGCGGTTCATTTGCACCGTGAGTTCCGGCGTTCCCTGCGGGGCGTATGGCCACGGCCAGGCGGTGGACAGCAGACCGTGAAAATGGATGTTTCCGATCCTGTTCGTCAGCAACTGGTGCGTGTGACCGTGAATGACCGTGACACGCTCAAAGCGTTTCAGGATCGCCTGCACATCCTCCGCGTCGTCCGTCCAGAAATTCCAGTTTTTGTAAAGCTTGTAAAGCGGCGAGTGCGAAAAGACCACGACCGGATGATCGTTGCCGTAATTTTCCAGGTCTTTTTGAAGCCACGCACGCTGTGCTTCACCGACGAAAAAAGACCGCTGGTTCTGGTTATCCAGCCCGGCCACGGTTTGCATCCGTTCCATCGGCGTAAGCCCGCGCGGAGTCCAGAAATCCTCTTCATTCACGCTCATCAGACAGATAAAATGGACGCCTTGATGGTCGAAGCTCCATGTCGGCTCGCCGAAAAGCGACCGCCATTTTTCGCCCATGTCGTAATACCAGTCATGCTCGCCGACCATGATTTTCAAGGGGTATTTTAACTCCTTCAAAATGTCGCAACCGAGCTGAAGTTCTTCCGGCTGACCGAGCTGCGCGAGATCACCGCCGTAAAAAACGAAATCCGGCGGCTCAGGCATGGCGTTCACATCCTGAACCGCCCGCATCAGGGCATTCGCGAAGCGGTCATTCTTCTCCTTCACGTAGAGGTGGGAGTCCGAAATGTACGCGATGTGAAAACCCTGTGATCTGCCGGCGGCGTCCTGTCCCAACGCGATGTGGATCGGCTGGAACGTGTGAGTCATACCGAGCATTCCGGCCCCGGCTGCGGCAATCGACGCGGCAGACGTGACACGCAGGAATGACCGGCGGTCCAGATTCCGCAGTGATTCGTAAATACTCCGACGTTCGTTTTCCACCTGCGTTTCGAGATTCTCTTTTTCGTATCGGGTACTCATAAGACATGTTCTCCCATTTTGTTCAAGCCGACGGCCCGGATTTTGCGATTGACGATGGCTCCAATGTATGACATGGGTTCCCGTCTGTCAAGACGCCTTTTCACACCGTGACTGCCGTTATTTTTCACCATGAAGAAACACGAAGATTTTTATTTCACCTCTCCTGTTCAGGCTGGGAGTGCCGGAAATTTTCAAAACTCAGCACTTTTCGTTCCGCGACCGGCGTGTTGCGTTCCGGACGTTCACGTCGGGAGAGTGAGAACTGCTCCTGATACTTTCGGGCGTTTTCCTCCGCAAAACGGATGTCGGTCAGGGTGAAAAGGAACGCCACAATCTGGTCAATCTGCCGCTCCGTAAGATTCAGCGGCTCGATTCCGCCGTCCAGGTAAAGATTCGGTTCGCCGCCCGCGTTGTAATGATCCATGACGTCCCAGAGCGTTTTCAGGGAACCGTCGTGCATGTAGGGGCCGGTGATTCCCACGTTCAGGAGCATCGGCGTGCGAAACGTCCCGATGTCGTGCGTGTTGTGGGTCACGGTAAATCGGCCAAGCTCGCCATACTCCGTGGCCAGTGCCAATTCATCCAGCATTTTGTCGGAGTTGTCCTGCTGAAGAATCTGCACCGCTTCCGCCGCCAGTTTCTCAAAGTCCAGATGCGTTGCGGCAATGCCGATGTTGTGGAACTTGTTGTCGGTTCCCAGCGGGTTGGACGGACTGATCGCGTGACAGGCCGCGCAACGTCCCTCGCGGTTGAACAGTTTCCAGCCTTCCAGCGCATCCACCGAAATCGCGCTGGTGTCTCCGCTCATGTATCGCCGGAACGGGGAGTCCAGGAAATTCAACGTCCTCTCGAACGCCGCAATCGCCCGGCCAATGTCCTGAAAATTGACATCGCGTCCGTAGGCATCCCGGAACATTCTCCGATATTCCGGATCGTCCTTGATCCCGGCAATGATCACCGCTTCGTCGTCTTCCATCCCCATTTCAATCGGATTGATGATCGGCTGCATGGCCTGATGGTCCACGGTCGGTGAGCGGCCGTCCCAGAACATGGTGTGCAGAAGCGTGACGTTCATGGTCGTCGGGGAGTTTCTCATGCCGAATTGACCGCCGATTCCCTCCGAAGTGGGCTGCTGATCGGAAAACCCGCGGGTCACGTCATGGCACGTCGCACAGGAAACCGTGCCATCCGCCGAAAGTTTCGGCTCAAAATAAAGCTTTCGTCCCAGCGCGATTCGCGCAGGCGTGATTTCGTTGTCTTGCGGAATCAAAGCGTTCCAATAGACCGGGTCAATGCCGTTGGGCACGTAATTCGTTGCACCCGTTTCCGGTTGCAAGGCATCCAGCACTCGCTGCTGGTATGCCTCCACAGCGGCCCCGTGATTCCCCAGCGGGATTCGCTCCGCAGGCTGCGCCGCGATGAACGCCGACTGTCCGGTCAGCATCACGAGGATGACCATACCGATGCCCGGTGGCACCGAACGGCACCCGAATGCTCTTTGTCTGATCTTTGTTCGCATTTTCTGTTCTCCTTAATATTGTAGAAACTACTGTTCAACCATTCCAGACGGTAACGGTTATGGCGTGACAGCCGTTGGGTTGGTTTTGGGTAAAATCCTCCAGCGTAAACCTTATTTTTACATCATTTCTGCCAAAAAAACAATCCCACTGACATCATTTTTCTGCACTCTGCATTTCTGCAAAACCAGCCCCCGATCTTTCATCTTTTATCCTCTTTTTTTCAATACGGACCATGCAAAAAAACGAAATATACGAATTATTTGTTTCGTGTTTTCATTGCCCACCCTTTTCAGCCACGCATTTTCACGGATGAAACACATATTCACAATAGAAATTTGCACAATAATAATACGGCCACAATTTACGATTTGGCTACAAAAGAAAAAAAATGACCATACCGAACAAGAAAAGTCTTGACATGTTTAGACTGGCTTATTTATAATATAGTCGCAGTATATAGTATCAAGGTTGGTTTATCAATTTTCTTGGAGATAGTTCGCTTTGCTGGCTCACGCCGGTTTTACAATCAGATAATCGCAAGTATTAGCCCTTGAAACCATCACATTGATGGGGCTTTCTTCCTGCACTACCCGCTTGCCGGTTGGAAGAAAAAGAGATTTGCCATCCAAACATGTGTCCCCCGTATGGGGGCGTCGTGCGGATGGCTTGCGAAGCGTTCCGTGCGGCATGACTGTAATGTCGTATTGGTTTGTACTTTTGTGCATTCCGCCTCAGTAGTGCGGGGGGAGCCTTCGTGTTCAAGGGCTCATGGCGTCCCCTCTTCTTTTTTGAAGACGGCTCTCGTCTCTTATTTGTCGGTTCTGACAAGTGACTTTTCCGTATTTGCCCCTGACCATAGGAGAGTTTCAAATGTATGACGATGAGGATTTGGTTCTTAATGATGACTTTGCAAGAGAAGCCGAGAATGCCACTGATTCAGACAACCCAGAGCCGCGGTGTCCTTGCGTATTTTTGTTGGATACATCCGGCAGTATGAATACTGAAGATAGCTACGGTATATCTGCAATAAGTAAACTCAATACAGGCTTACAAACACTGAAAAAAGCTATCATGGATGATAGCAAAGCTAGGAAACGTGTCGAGTTGGCATTGGTAAACAAGAACGACCAAGAGATTATTTGCAAGAATCGCATCGGTGGAGGCGGCTCGGGGGATGTGTACACAACCAATGATGACAACTATGTTGTTAAGATTTACAAGTCTCCATTACCGGAAATTGCCAGCAAACTGCAATTTATGATCTCTAACGTACCAGATCAACCGCGTTCCGATAATAATCACATCAGTCTCACATGGCCGCTTGATATTTTGAAAGACAATCGAGGTAATAGCGGATCAGTGTGTGGTTATTTGATGAAAAAAGCAGAAGGTGTGATTCTTTGCGAGGCATGGGATAGAGAAAACTGGAAAGGTAACGCTACTTTTTCAGGACATACCTGGGAACGCGCCTTAATCATTGCTTATAATGTATCTGTTATGGTGCAGAATATCCACGCGAAGGGGTATGTGATTGGCGATATAAAACCCGACAATATTCTCGTCCGGAACGACACATCGCAAATAACCATCATAGACACTGACTCATTCCAATTGAAAGATTCTCATGAAATTACTCATCCTTGCCGGTGGCGCACTGACGAATATGAAGCACCGGATATCAACAATGAAATCAGAGATAAAGGACTTCGTGAGCCTCACCAAGATTGTTTTACACTGGCTTTTATGATCAATTGCTTGTTGTTGCACGGCTGGAGACCTTTTGCTGGATATACAGGCAACGACGATGTTAGCGAACAAAAAGCTATGGAATCCGGGTTTTCTCTATATAGCGGACATTGTAAGCCAAATAAGCGTTTTCCGAGCATCGAATGCTTACCCCAATCACTTAGTGAGCTTTTCTATCGTACTTTCGTTACCGGACATAAAAACCCACGAATGCGTCCCAGTGCTAGGGAATGGACAGATGCTATTGAAAGTATTCTCGAAACAAACAGGCAGGGTTTGAGTAACTGTGATGTCAATGGAAAACATATATTCGCTGCTCATTTGTCAGCCTGTCCTTGGTGCGCACTAGCCAAACAGAGAGGTAGAGATGATTATGAATACCAGCCTCCTGTGATTGATGGCGTTTCTCCACAAGAAATTCCTCCACCAAGACAAAAAATAACTCCCCCTGTCAAGAACAATCCTTATATCAACATCCCGTCTCCGGTAGGTGTCAATTCTCAACCAAAACCACTGCGTCAGCCAAAAATCAGTCCCCCAGCCGTGAGCAATTTTGGTCTCACTATCATCCTGACTTGGACGCTTATCAACCTTATCATTGCGTGCTTTTTCATGTATCTCAATAATTCATGGCACACAGCGCACATGTAACGGCCCATTTTTTTCTTTTTATAACCATCCGAGGACTATCATCCCCGGTTCTTTGTCAACTCCACATTTCCACCCCGCCACTGTGTTCCTCAACATCAGTAGCAAGAGCCGCACACGAACAAGAACAATCAACAAAGGTAACATTTCAGCCGAATAACTGGCGGTAATTTGGGTAGTTTCAAAAAATTCCCAAATTATGCATAGTCTCCATTTTTTCGCTACCTGTAATGCGTAATTTGTGTAGTTTCAAGCAATTGAAAGCAAGAAAAATTCGGCTGA
>WRMR01000090.1 GCA_009776995.1 Planctomycetaceae bacterium
TGCGAAATCGGTTGTTCCCAACCGGCGGTCAAGGAGGCAACCGCCAACGCCCGTGTCGGCCATAGAAACGCCACTGGTCGCCCGTGTTCGCGGGGTCAAACCCAAGCGACAAAGCGTGCCGGAGTATTCGCTCAACGCCCTCGACGCCGCAGTGCGCGTACTGCGAGAAGCCAAAAAACCGTTGACCTGCCAAGAGATTGTCGATAGGGCAATCAAACGCAAATACTGGCGGAGTTCCGGTGCGACACCCGCCAATACGTTAAATGCCGCGCTCGCCACCGAAATCAAATCCAAAAAAGAGAACGCCCGATTCGTCAAAGTCGGGCGTGGATTGTTCGCGGCAAGATGAAGAAGCGATGTCCTTGCCGTTGTTCGCTACGGGTCAATCGACCCATCAAACGAAAAATTCGTGACCGGTTTTCAATAGTCTTCGCCGTTTTTAATGGCCTGAAACGCCTTTGCCCAAGCGGAGACGGTTTGGTTGCCCGATGTGTCACATTCTTCAAGCGTGTCCATCAATGAATTCACCATCTCATGGACGTGGCGATAGCATTCCGGCCAAGTGTGGGACATGGCCGAAAGTGCGAGGAATCGCCCTTGACGCGACAGTAAGAATCGCCTTATCACATCCGGGTCGTTTTCTTCAAAGCGTTCGGACAAAGCCACGCTTGCCGTCTTCCACAACTCTTGGGCAACCTCTTCACCAGCGGCCTTTTTCAGTGCGAAGTAAAATCCCCCCCTCGTTTTGTCATCGACCGGAGCAGGTGTGATAACGGCGGGGTTGACGCGAAAATGGTCTTTGTGGTCATCATCTGTTGTCATTGTTTTGCCTTCTTTCTTTTGGGTTGGTTATTGGTTTGACGTTGTACGTCGTTTCATTGGTGTTGACTGTACCTCAAACGTTCCCAAAGCCAATAGCAAATACATCAAATCCGCTGACAATTTTGAAGATTTTTTCATCATTAACGTATCGTAAAACACCGTATTTTACGATGTTTCCGCGTGTGTTATGTGACTCTTATATCCGTGAAAAATTTCCTGGAAATGATGCAGAATCTTTGCATCATTTTGGAAAATTAGCTTGATGTGTTTTGGGGTAATGGTAATGTGTGTCATGTTAAAACGAACACGCAAACCCAATACACGAAAGGCTTTACAATGACAAACGCGAAAGAATACACCTTTGGGATTGAACTCGAATGCGTCGTAAAAACCGCAACCGTCAACCGCAACAACCTGCGAATCGGCGGCTACCACAGCGGGGTGCAAGTCCCCTTTTTACCAAGAGGCTGGAAGGCCGAACGCGATAGCTCGATACGAACGCCGGACGGCTACCAAGCCTGCGAAATCGTCAGCCCGGTACTCAAAGGCGAGGCGGGAATCCTTGAGGTCATCGCGGTACTCAAGAAGCTCAACGAATTGGGGTTTCAGGTCAACGAAACCTGCGGATGCCACATCCATCTTGGCTTTGACGAACGCTGGGGCGTTGACGTCCTCGCGAGGCTGATTGCAACCGCCTCTTACCTTGAGAAAGGACTTTTTGCGATCACGGGAACGAAACGACGCGAGCGCGGCACCTACTGCAAAGGCATCCGCAAACACGGCGACGCACCCAAGGCCAAAGAAAAAATGGACCCGGATCGCTACCATGCACTCAACATAACGAACCTCGCCAACCGCAACAGCCGCCAGCGCACCGTGGAATTTCGCGTTTTTTCCGGGTCGCTCAACGAGGTCAAAATCGTCGGCTGGATTCAAACCTGCCTCGGCATCATGGAACGAGCGGTCAACAGCAAACGGACGCCGAAATGGGAACCCAACGCACCGCAGGGCGGGTGGAAAAAAGACGGCCCCGGCCACAGCGAAACGGAACGCCTGATGGGGTTTTTGGCCTGGAGCAAAGGGGCGGCGAAAATTCACGGCGGCAAACAATTCGGTTGGATCACCGACGCCATACCGCAGGAAACCATCAAGGCCGAATTTCGACGCCTCGCCAAGAAGTACGACAGCGAAATCTAAAACAAACCTCGCTGCCCGGATGCAACAGCCGTATCCGGGTTTTTCTATGGTACAGTTGCAATTCTCACCCTCGCCAAATCGACATATTCTCAATCGCCGTTTCCAGCATCATGCCGCCTGACCAATTCCGCTTTGCGACCGGTAAACTCTTCCCAGCGTTTCACGATAATATCGCTGTACCAACGGTCGATTTCCATTGCAAAACAGCGGCGTCCCGTCATCTCACAGGCGATCAACGTCGAGCCGCTCCCACCGAATAATTCCAAAACGTTCTCGCCCGGCAGCGTTGAGTATTGTAACGCGCGAACGCCTAATTCGGCGGGTTTTTGCGTAAGGTGTACCATATTCTGTGGGCTGATCTTCTTGACACGCCAGACGTCCGTGATAGAATTCATGCCGATGAGATTGACCGTATCCTCGTTGAATTCGACGTCACGAACACGGTGCTTGTCGCTCGGCGGCAAGACATCAAGTCGCGAACCATCGGGAAAATTAAGGCGAACACCGCTGCCGATCGCGCAATTGCCGTCGTGGTCTTTCGAGAGTTGCCAGGCATCGGGGACGTTGTTCGGCCCGTAAAAATTGTGAGCCGCACCGAGCTTCCAGCCGTAAAAACACCACTCGTGATTCCCCATAAAATCCTTCCGGGTCAATACGGGATGCTCCTTAATCCAAATCAGTGCCTGTGAAAAATAAAGATTGTGCTTTTTGAGAAAGGGCGGATAATTGGCCATGTTCGCGTAGCCGCCCCATACATAATACACACCTCCCGGCTTCATGACGCGGGCGATGTTGCCAAACCAGGCATCCAGCAACCGATCAAACTCCTCGTCGCTGACAAAATCGTTTTCCAAAGGTCGGTCTTTGGGACGCAGTTTTTTGGTGGTCGGCTCGGCATTTTCCTTGCGGGCGGCGTCGAATTGCTGATGATGCGTTGACGTGAAACTCGACAGCCCGGCGGCAATCGCGTTATTGCTGCGAGATTCCACGCGAACATTATATGGAGGGTCACAAATCGTTATGTCTATTACACTTCCGTCAAGAAGATAGTCAACGTCATCCGGGTTGGCACTGTCACCACATAGCAAACGATGGTCGCCGAGAATCCAGAGATCGCCTTTTTGCGTAATCGGTTCATCGGGTGGTTCGGGAATTTGATCGGGATCGACCTCGCCGGTTTGAACGGGAGCCGACAAAAGTTTCGCCAGTTCCTTTTCATCAAACGCCAGCACGTCCATGTCGAAACCCATGTCACGGAGTTCCGAAAGTTCGATGGGCAAAATCGACATATCCCACTCCGCCAGTTCGCCGGTTTTATTATCGGCGATGCGATACGCCTTGACCTGCTCCGGGGAAAGATCAAGTGCGACATGTACCGGGACTTTGGCGAGGTCGAGTTTTTTGGCGGCGCGATACCGGGTATGTCCGGCAATGATCACATGATTTTCGTCAACAACAATCGGTTGGCGAAAACCAAATTCCTGTAAACTTGCCGCCACCGCATCAACCGCGTTATCGTTCAGTCGCGGGTTGCGGTCGTAGGGTGTAATCAGATTGATGTCACGAAGTTCAATATTGAAATCTGTTTGCATAAATCTTTCCTGTGAAAAAGTGTGCGCGAACCCCGAGCGCGGGACTCGCGAAAAAGTGAAATTCACCACCGAAATGACGGCGAAACCAAACCAAGAGAAAAACGGGTGAAATTGACCAAAAAACCGCCCAAATTCAACAGTGCATTTGTACAGTCTCGTTTTCGTAAGTCCTTAATTATCAAGGAAATCGAAAATTCGCGTCACCCCCTGCAACAAACTTTACTAAACACCGCGATACCTTCACGACCCAATGTTGTTTTTCGTAACGCAGTAAGTACCTATTTATTAACATGTTGCGACGATTGAATATCGTTGCATTTCGCACGTATTATCACGCCGATATTCATAAGTCCAGTGTTTTACGATACTTCAAAAAACGGCATTATCGTCTCGTTAATCGACGTTTTTAGCGCAATCGCTCATATTTGCCCTGTAACACACGATTGGCAAAATGGTACATTTGAGGCAATAGACGGCAAACAATGTAAAATGAGCCATTGTATGAAATGTTGCGATTATCAAAATCTGGGAAATGTAGCTTGGAACGGGTTTGTGGCCATTGGAAGAGGGCGAAGCGATGGTCAATACCTGCACGCGCCACGATGTCGGCAATTGGGCAAAATCGACCAAAGGTGTTGATAAACAACATGATACGCATCGCAAGACCGCAACGTTGGATTTTGCGAATCGCAACCTTCGTTGCCAACCAGCTTCCGAAGTCGTGATTTGATGCCACCCAGCCTGTACCAGACCTCGTTGGCACAGAAGTCGTCCCCGGCTTGGATGCCTTTGGTTTCTGTTTCCAGATTACGAAGTCGAGGTTCGATCTCGCAGAGTTGGTCAAAAGTGATGTTTGATTTCATAACGTCCTTTCAAAATTAGGGAAAAATTAGGGTTGACTCGCGGAATCCGCCAGTAGAATTTGACTGGCGAAATCGCCAGTCGCGCCATTGTAGATTTTTCTTCCGTGAAGTTGGGCTCAAGTATCGTAATTTATAGGGTCTATTCATTCTTCATGATGTCCGTGAAGATGGGAAAAACGCCCCAACTTCACGGAGCGAAGTTCACGAAGGGAGTGGTCAAAAATCCCCATTCTTCATGATGCGTGAAGAATGGCGGGAGCCCGTAATTTACGGTACTTCGTCCCAACTTCACGGAGTTTTGCACTCGTGATAGTGCGCGAGATTTGTCTGGCGGAATTTTATGTGGCGATTCCGCCAGATCAAGCATTCCAATCCTCACAATCCGGTGCCGGTTCGCCGGTGGTGTCACCGGTTGGCAACTCCCAAATCCATTGACCGGCGAATCCGAGTTTGCGTTTCAGGATGCGGAGACTCTTGGCCGCTTCGTAAATGCCGTTGATGCCAAACTTCAAACGTTTGGCATGGCCGAAGATCGTGTCGGCACTTGCCGGGTCGTCGCGATGGCCACAAGGTTTCGCACCGTCTTTGAGAAAATGGTACAACCACTCTTCGGCCTCGGTGTTGTCGAATTTGCGTTTGCCCTTGCGTGTTTTTGCACGATACTCTTCGAGAAAATCATCGGCCAGCATGTCAATGCCGGTTCGCAGGAAATGAACAACGCCGTGCCGCACGGTGTAATCCAGACCGGGTGCCTCCTCAATGAGATTGAACTTCGACGCCAGCATGGTACGGACGCCGCTCTTCTTGTCGTGATAGATATTCCAAACCATACGCGCCGCATTGACATAAGCGACCGACCCGCTCCACGCTTCCGCCGCCGTACCAAAGAGCAAGGCATTCTTCTTGGGGTGTCCGAGTCCAAGAAGCGTAATGCTCCGTTCTTCCGCCAAACGCATGATCGGACGAAACGCGGCACGTACTTGGTTATTCTTGAACTCGTCGATCAATCCCATGAAGGCCGTGACCGGATCAAAAACAATCAGCTTGATGTAGCCCGTAAAATATTCCGTTTCGATTTTGTCGATCATTTGTTCAAGGACGTCGGTATCAAGGATAACGAATTCCTCTTGGGTATTGCGCAATTTGTTTTTCACAACCGAAGGCATATAAACATGATCGGGATCGCCACCCTGATCTTCGACTCGCGGCAAAATGGTATCCGCCGCACTGTCTTCGCTCGTGAAATAAATGCAACCGCCCTGCTCACAGGGTGTGCCGTCCGGCCAGTCGCGGCCTGTTGAAACGGTCGCACACATATAGCAGACGAACCATGTTTTCCCGGTCGAACCGTCACCGCCCAAAAGATTGAGCTTGCACGACTTCATAACCCGGCGTCGGATCGCAGAGAAACAAGCCCGCTTCGCCGCGTGTTTCGATCAGGAGAACCACCACGAATTTACGGCCTTCCTTGTCAATTCGCACGATCAGTTTTTTGCCGTTGATGACCGCGTATTCGTGACCTTTCTCCACGATCAAATCGCCGAGTTCGTATTCGGGACGCTGGGCGAGCTTGACACTGCCACTGACGGCGGATTCATAGCGATAGATGACATGCCAGCCGCCCGATTGCGAACGCTCAATGACAAGGCGTTCAAGGAGCGATTGATCAATTTTCTCTGCCCAAGGCTCAAAGGATTCACCGCAATTGTCAAAGTCGATGATTTCAAGATTACCCGACACCTTGCCGGTAATAATGCATAGCGAATCAGGCGGCTTTGAAAACCATCGTTCGATTTCTTCTTGCGTCGGCAAACGCTCTTGATAAGCCTTCCACGAGAGGATGGGAATTTTCAAGTCCCGACGCGCAGGCAGGACGCAAAGCCCCGCCTGCAAGTACTCTTTTGCTTTTGCCAGCATCAAGCCTCCCCATCTTCCGCCCGGTACAAAGGCTCATCATCGACCGTGATGATTTTCGCTCCATCCTTGTCGGTGACGATTTTCGGCGTGCCTTCGTAGTAGGAACTCGGCCGTCGGTACTTTGGCATGTCGAGTAATGATGGTGGTAATAATCCACGCTTGATTTTTTCCTCAAAATCCAGAATCATCATGCAGTTGCAAAATAGGGCCGCGATGTGGTCTTCGTCATGCTCGCCCATCTGATACTTGAGCAGATGGCGATACATCGAGGCAAAGCACCTTTCTATACCGATGCCCTTTTCCCAGTTTCTTGGAGCGTATTTTTTCGCTCCCTCGGTCAACCACTTGGCCAAACGTTCCATTGCAAAGGGCGAGATCAGTTCCGGACGCGGTTTGTCCTCATCGCTGTCGCGCACGGCTCCGCTGGTAAAAATTTCACGTTGACCGCTATCATTCATTGTTGGCATAAATATTTCTCCAATTGTAAGACTAAAATCACTCCCACAAGGAAAGCGATCAGTAAAACAAGTTTTTGTTTGAATGTCATCGTTGCAATGTCCGGTTCATCTTTTGGTTTTCGGCAATGGCCTCATGCCGGGTGCGCTCGCGGACTGCCAGATTCCAACAGTTTTCGCAAACGACCGAAAAGCGACGCAAGGCATGTCCCGACTTGGGACTGAGCCATTGCATGAGCATGCCAGTCTTACAAGCGCATTTATAACAACCGGCGGTCTCCACCATTTCATCATGTTTGCTTTTCGATACACCCGGCTTGCAGGGGCGATCATTTTCAATGTCTGCGAGGGACTTTTCGATCACCGAGGCCGACTCACGAATGAGTTTGCGAACATCGGCGATGTCGGTCTTCTTGCTACGGGACTTGCCCGCCTTTTTCAACGTCTTATGTACGTCCTCCAGTTGTTTGCAGAATGTTTCGAGTTTTTCCAGTAATTCACTCATGGCTATTATCTCCTTTGTCAAAATGGTACGTCGTCATGTGTTTCGTAAACAGGGATCGGCTCGCCCCATGCGTCGAAATTGCCCATGTTGGTGGCAACGCCTTCCGGGACTTCGCTGAGTACTGTGCGAATGATCTTGTTGTATTTTTCACCGGGGATTTTACGGACGGTGATGGTGACCGGCATGGCCAAACCGCCCGCGTTGGCAATATCGACGGCCTCTTCCGCCGTTTCCGGCAAGGGATCGTTCGACCGTTCCAGCCACCATTTTTCAAACCGCTTGCGTGCCCAACCCTCATGTTCCGGGCAAACCCATTCGCAGTGCGAATGATTGAATCCGACGCGATACTCAATCTTCATCGTTTTTGGCGTCCACTGGTCGGCTCCCTTCTTGGTATGAACACTATAATAGACATCCCGCACGTCGTATTCATTGTCTTCCATGCCGCCCGAAATAATCCCGGCCTCGGACGCCTCTGTTTCGTGTTTCGCCGTTTCCGGTTCAGGAAAAACATAACCGCAATCGGGACAAATTTTGATGCGGGCATGCATGATCGTCTGGCATTCGGGGCATTCACGCATAGGGGCGACACCCTTTTGACCTTCTTTGGCATCCTTGATAGTGATCGCGTCAACCGGCCCGTGCCGTATAATATTGCCGCCGTAATCCAACACAAGGCAATCCTGTTTCGATTCATGCAGTCTGAAACCCCGACCTATGGCCTGATAATAAAGTCCAGGACTTGCGGTAGGCCGCAATAACACAACGCAATCGACATTGGGAGCGTCAAAGCCCGTCGTCAGAACATTGACATTGACAAGGTACTTTAGACGCGGCACCTTATCTCCAAATAAGTTCTTATCAACACTTTCGCCCTTGAAACGCTTGAGTATTGTCTCGCGGTCGGTGGACGGTGTGTCGCCGGTCACAAGGCCGCATTCACACCCGGAAAATTTTTCAATGGTTTCCTTGACGTGTTCGGCGTGGGCAACCGACGCCGCGAAAATCAAAACGCTGTGCCGGTCTTTCGTTTGCATGATGATTTCACGACAGGCCGACGCGACAAGGTCGGCGTTGTTCATCAGCTCATCAACTTCGGCTGGAATGAACTCACCGGCACGAATATGCAGGTTCGAACAATCGACCTTGCTGCGCCCGCCTTTGGTTTTCAAGGGACAAAGATATTTTTGTTCAATGAGCTCCTTGACACCGATCTCAAAGCATATATCATTAAGTAAGTTGTCCGGCCCGCACAGCAATCCCGACTTCATGCGATAGGGCGTTGCCGTGAGGCCGATCAAGCGGATAAGCGGATTGATTTCACGCATCGCTGTCAGGAATGTTTGATACATGCCGTCCCCTTCAGGAGCGAGAAGATGGCATTCATCGACGATAATCAAGTCAAAATGTCCCAACTCCTCAGCACGTTTGTAAACCGACTGTATGCCGGCAACAATGACAGGCTCGTTGGTGTTACGTGAGTTGAGTCCCGCCGAGTAAACACCGACTGGCAAATCAGGAGCGATACGCCGGATTGTATTAGCAGTTTGTTCCAAAAGTTCCTTGACGTGAGCGAGGATTAATACCCTGCCATCCCACTTGGTCACGGCATCATGGGCTATCGTTGACATCATGGCCGATTTTCCCGAGCCGGTTGGTGCAACGAGACACGGGTTGCCGTCCTTGTTTCGCAGGTAATCGTAAACCGCGTCAATGGCCGCTTGTTGATAGTCACGCAGTTGCATGTTTCCTCCGCCTCAATATTGAAATATGCAAATAGCCGTTACGTGCAGTCACACGCTGATCGCCGGAAAACATGGCGTTATCGATGCGACCGGTGTAGTTGACGATGACATTGCAGGTGACGAGCGACTTGCCGCCGAGGATGGTTTTGTCGCAGATCATCGCATTGCCCGTGATGATGGTGCGGTCGCAAACGCAGGCCTTTTGAATGACATGCGCCGTTCCCGAAACCAAGACCCGGCCACGAATTTCGGCCTCATCGCTGATCAAAGCGCGTTCAAGAATCCGAACCCGACCAATGATTTTGCATCGCCCGGCAAGGACGGCATAATCACGAATCGACACCCGGCCTTCAAGAAACGCATGATCCCTGATGCACACCATCCCGCTGACGTTCGGCAGGTACTTTTTGCCAGACTTGCTGCGGTAGCCGTAGCAGTGCAGCCTCGCGTGATCGCAGACGGTCGCGCATCCGCTGAGATAAGTCGAATTACCGACGTAGGCATGACCGTAAACAAACGCATGTTGGTCGAGCAATGCCCTGCCTTCGATGACGGCATTCCCGGAACACAAAAAGCTGGTTGCGGTGCTGATTGCCTGGCTCGTCCTCGCGGGGCCGGCTCTCTTCGCCATGCTTTCCTTGAAACAGCAGTCCCATGCGACGCTCGGAACGGAATTTACGGGGCCAAGCGGCAGGAAAATGATTCTGCTCGAACCGGAAACCTGGATCGGTGAGGAATTCCCGCTGATTCCACGCTTAGTTCAACCCAACGACTCCGAAATTTTGAAACATGGCACATGGAACGTGCTGTTGATTCATACGGATTGCCCGAAATGCCTGCAAATGATGGCCGATCTGGAAATTCGCAAAGCTGACAAGGTTGCCATCGTTATGATCCCGTCCCGTGCGAACGAGAGAGTGCCTGATACGACTTATTCTCTGTTTACGCTCGATAATCAAAACGACTGGTTCGTCACGACGCCTTGCGTTGTGAAGGTGATCAATGGTGTCTGCGCTGTAGTTGGCGATAGTGTTATGGAATAAATGTCGTACCTGAAGTTGGACAAAAAGCCGTTCAGGTCATTATCGTTTACCCGCATCGGGGCAGGTCAAGTCCTAACGAAACCCAAAATTACCTGATTGCAGGAAAAATTTTCAGGATTTTTCAAAAACTATAACCTATTGATTTGCATTAGGTTACAAATATTGTCCGGCATCGTTTCTTGAAATACCCCGGCTGTTTTTTGAAAAATACCACAATAGGGCTTTTCAATCTCATTTCGTTGATTATATTGATGTGTAAGTTAATGTGGATTGTTTGGGTTGTTACCCGTCACATTTGTTTTTGATTTAAGCTCTTGCAAATTTGAATTACGGTATAAAATTGATATGAGATACAAATTGACTTTGTATGTACATTAATTTATTATCGTTACGATGTTGTAAAATACGACACATATTACTGAATGGAACACACATTTTGGTAGTAAATATTTTAATGTCGTTTTTTATATCAAAAGCATTGTGTCTTACAATATTCATTTTATCTTTGCAAAAACTCAATTGAAACAGGTATATTTATGGTTTGTTAAGTTGTCATTAGGCGGCAACTTATCCCACGATGCTTGTCAAAAAATTACCTAAACGTAATTTGGTACAGAGTTCATTTTTAAATCGTTTAGAACATTTCTGTGTTACTGAAAGGGAGGAAAAATCACATGAATAAGAATACGAAATTGTTTATCCTACTCGCTGGTGTAATTTTGGTCGCATTGTATGCTTGTAATGGTCTGTTTATTCAGAATAATAATCAAGCAAATGCTGGAACTGGTGTCTTAAATTGGCAAGAATTGATTTCAATAACGGGAGGAGCAGGCGAGGGGACTTGTGGCCATGATGAAAACGGTTGTGCTGGACTGAAGGGTTGTCCATGTAAAAGTGCTAATGTTGCCCCTTTTTATTCTCGTATTTACAAAGGGGCTACGACAATAGTAACCAATACAGGAAATAAAGCAAAAAAGAATGCTTCTTCTGTTTTGTGTTATGCCGATTATTGGTGCAGTTTCGACACGGATATGCTAGGTTATACTTGCGGCGAAACTGACGGGGGTTGCAAAGTTACAGAACCAGCTGATTTATCCAAGTTATGTGTTATTTATTTCAGTTGGGAAGATGATCCTGATTCTCCAGTCAAAAACAAGTCCTTTGAGGAAGAAGCCGACTGCCAAGACCCATAGTGGTGTTGCTACCGACTTGGTTACTCTACTTTTTTAGTCTTGCCAATAACCCGGCATTAGGCTTTCGTCAGAAATTAGTCGGCAAGAAACATAAAAATTGGCTTGTTTGACGCCTGTTTACCAAACCAAAAAATTTGCCTGTTAATTTCTGGCGAAAGCCTTATTATTGCGGACATTGAACCCCCTTTGTGATTAATCAACGAGTAAACCTTAAGGAGCCGTAAATCAATAACCTATTCAAAATAACGCTTTCAAAGTTCTTGTTTTTCAATGCAGAACTCGCGGAAAGGCGGAAGGCACGTAAGTCCGCGAATGTAGTTTTTCCGCGCCTTTCGCTTTAAAAAATGGATTTGCACAAGTTATTTTTTGACGGTTCCTAAGGAACGTAAAGTGTAACTGTTTGTTTACGTTGCAAGATGGAATCCACGTTTTCAGAAAAATTCAGGGAACGAAGTAAGACATTTACGAAATCAGAACAATAACGATTTTTGTACAAGCAAAGTCAATTTGTAACTCAAATATCAATTTTATGCCGTAATTTTAAGTGTATTTCAAATTTGCAAAAAATTAGGTACGTCGTAAATCCAAAGATAGCTAATTATGTATTCAAAATATGTTTTTTATTGTGTTGCTTTTTCATTTATGACATTCTTTTGTTATCCAGTACGGTGTGAGGATGTACTTGGAGAAGAAAAATCGGATTCTGCAATTGCATCGCAATTTGAACAAACCGTTCAACTTTTTCGGTCAAATATTGAGTCAATCCGTACTTGGCAAGGTGAAGCTACCGTTGAACGTATCGCTAAACCACGTCCCGGATTAGTACCAGCCAGTCAAAAAACAAAAATCCGGTTTTTTGTTGACATTCCTAATAACAAACGCTTATTCACATCAGAGCCTATTGAAGAAATCAAACTAGTGCCTTGTCCAGGCTAAAACTGTAAGTTGACTAAAAATATAATCATTCGTTATCGAAGTGGAATTTCGGGTACACGGAGTCCAATTTGATTCGTGCATCGTCGGTGGTGAATTGCCAGTGGAC
>WRMR01000091.1 GCA_009776995.1 Planctomycetaceae bacterium
ATTCACATATTCCTTTACAAATAATAATAATAATAATAATATTATCCGAGTATTGACGTCTTGACAAGAATGCTGGAAAAAAATGGAATGACAGGCCGATCATAGCGTAACCGCCTGCAAGAGTTGCATTATACCACAAAACCGTCAAGATTCACCACGAAGACGCGAAGAAGTTACGGGTTGGCATTTCTCGTCTCTCACACCTCATCCCTCACCCCCTCCTTCGTTGGGCTGTCAAACGCCGAATGAAGTGGAAGCAAAATATTTTGACACACAATTTGAATTGACCGCAGTGTCGAAGTGAAGTAAAATTTTGGAATCCGGTGAAACTCTCGACGATGCCTGTTTTCTCACATCAGAGATACAGATTCCCCCATGCCTGAGAAAGCCTGGAAAAAAAAGTTGACAACAACCATTGATGTCAACACTTGCTCTGTCCGTTTTAACTGCGGCATGTCACCCAACACGCACCTTTTTGTACCTTTTTTCTGTTTTTCACGAAGTACAGAAAAAATATCATGTTATGAAAATGTCAATTTCCAAATAGCCTCCCAATATCATCATCCACCACACTGGCAGGGAGATTTTTTGGCGATAATCAAAAAGATTTATGTATGACTGTCATTTGAAAATAAAAACTGTTTTTCATGTCAAAAACTCTTGTTGCCATTGCCACTTACAACGAAATTGAGAATCTCCCGCACTTGGTCGAAGCAATACGCCATCATTTGCCGGGTGTTGATATCCTGGTCATTGACGACAACTCACCGGACGGAACAGGTGCGTGGTGCAACAACCACAAATCGATTACCCCGAACTTCGATTACATCATTCGGGATGGCAAACTCGGTTTGGGCACGGCAATTCTGGCGGCCATGGAATACGCGATTGCAAACAGGTACGATTTTTTGATGAATCTGGATGCCGATTTCAGTCATCCGCCGCAACAATTGTCGGAATTTCTTGACGCGATGTTGTCGGAAATCGATGTGGCCATTGGGTCACGCTATGTTCCGGGCGGAAAAATCGAAGGTTGGCCGCTGTATCGGCGGATGATGAGCCGGATGATCAACGGTTATGCAAGATTCTGCCTGGGTTTGCCCACACGGGACAACAGCGGCGCGTTCCGGTGTTACCGCGTTTCGACGCTCGAACGTGTGCTTGCACAACGAGTCGCACAGGGCGGAATCCGGTCGAAAGGCTATTCGTTTTTCGAGGAAATCCTTTTCCTACTGCATCGTGATGGTGCCAAAATGCTTGAAATTCCGATCACCTTCACCGACCGCAAATTCGGCAAGTCGAAAATCAACCTCCGGGAAGCCGTCAAGGCCATCGGCATCATTTTCCGACTCGGTTTGTCGCGCTTGCGACCATGCCACTGGAAAAAGAAAAAGCGGTGTGATAAAATGGGGGGTAATTGAGCTGGCTTGGTCTTTTCCCGTGTGACGTACACAACCGGCCGCAAAATCCCCCTTGATGAGAAAGGTATTCCCATGAAACAATTTTTGTTCCCACTTGCTGTTGCCATGATGGTTCTGCCAATGCTTGCCATGGCGCAACAACAAACGCCGGACAACCGATTGACTCGCGAAGAACGCCGAGAAAGCTGGCAGTTGCTCTTCAACGGCGAAAACTATGACGGTTGGAAAAACAACAACGGCAAGCCAATCGCATCCGCCGTCGAAGACGGTGCCATGCAAACCTACCGATGCGGCGGTTACATTTTAACCTACGACAAGGAGTTCGCAAATTTTGTTCTCAAATGCGACGTCAAAATGGATGAGGTTTGCAACTCAGGCATTTTCCTCCGCATGGAGAACCTTGCTGATCCGGTCAACACGGGATTTGAAATTCAGGTTGCCACCAGCAAACTGGATGACAAGCCGAATGTGAATTCGATGGGTTCATTGTACGATGTCAAGGCCGCAACGAAGAATACCAGCAAAGGTGCCGGTGAATGGGATCAATTTGAAATCAAGTTCCTTGGCAAACAAATTTCCGTCAAACTCAATGATGAGGAAATTCTGACGGCAAACCTGGAGGATTACAAAGAGCCGGGCAAGCGTGATGCTCCTGGCAACCACAAATACGAGTTGGACGGCAAACCGCGGGCAATCAATGATTTCGCCGTGAAAGGCTTCATCGGTTTTCAGGATCACGACCACAAATGTTGGGTCAAAAACGTCAAGATTCTCGAACTTGACGACGAAGGCAATGCCATTCGTCCGGAACGCCCGGCAGGACAGCGTCCGCAAACAGGAGATGGCACACAGCCGCGTGCCCCGCGTGCGGAAGGGCAAGGTCGTCCCCAAAGGCAAGGACAGGGACGTCGCGGTGCCAACGCCAACTAATGCCAAATTGACATAAAATCGATTAGCCCCGGTTCCCTGAACCGGGTGTTTTCTGTGCTTTCCTTTGAAAAAACCGAACTGTGAGAGAAATAACAATGACGCCGATTCGTCTGACAAACATGGCTGTGGTTGCGATTGCGATATTAATACTTGGTACGGTGACCGGCTTGGCGCAGGAACGTGCTGAAAAAATCGATCAACGTGCGAAGGAAATTTCCGGAATGCTTACGGAAAAACCGCTGGGCGTCGGGGTTCCAATCACCGACCGGCAAGCCTGGGACGCACTCAGGGAGCAATTCGACGTTGTAGCGATCATCGCCGGTGCGGAACGGGTTATGGCAACGACGATTCCGGAAACACCTGAGACTCTTTACATGGATTTTTTTGAAACCGGCAACCGCGACCGCTACCAGCGAGTCCGGGGGCAGAAATACAGTCGTGTCGGCACGCTTGTTTTGGCCGAGTGCTTTGAAAACGAAGGCCGGTTCCTGCCCGCGATTGAAGAATCGGTCAAGGCGATTTGCAATGATCCATCGTGGGTCTTGCCCGCCCATGACACGAACGGCGGCATTTACAAAGGCGAAATGAATTATATCGACCTGGCCTCGTCGGCGACGAGTTGGGATTTGGCGACCGCCGACTACTGGTTGCAGGACAAATTGTCGCCCGAAGTCCGACAGTTGATCCGGGAGAATATTGAGTGTCGAACATTTGACTCTTACGAAAAAAGCGTCAAGCAGGGTTTGAATCCCGGTCGCGGCAATTGGTGGATCACGACAACCAACAATTGGAACTCAGTGTGCCATGCCGGTGTGGTCGGGGCGGCACTCGCGCTGATTGACGACGCCGAACGCCGTGCCTGGTACGTGGCGTCAGCGGAGTTGCACAATGAATTTTTCCTGCAAGGCTTTACCACCGACGGCTATTGCAGCGAAGGCATGGGCTACTGGAATTACGGTTTCGGGAATTACGTTTATATGGGCGAAACCGTTCTGCAAGCCACCGACGGCAAAGTCAACTTTTTCGCACCGCCCGTCATTCGCGAGATTGCCCTGTTCGGACCTCGCATGATGATTGCACCCGGCATTTACGCGGCGTTTGCCGATTGCAGCCCGACGGCAAGACCGGATGCCGCCATTTTGAAGTACCTGAACCGTCAACTCGGAATGTGCTTGTCTGACTACACCGACACAAAACTGCTCGGACAATCCGGCACAAGCAGCCTGCCGCTCTTCGGCCTGTTCGGCTTTCCCAACACAGCAACGCACAAACCGTTGGACGATGGATTGCCGACCGCAACCGTCTTACGTGACGAATTTTCCGACGCGGGCGTGTTGATCGGTCGTGCGAAGGACAACGATCCGTCGCGGCTGGCTTTTGCGATCAAGGCGGGACATAACAACGAGCATCACAATCATAACGATGTCGGTTCGTACGTCGTGACGCTCGGCGGCGCGACGCCGTTGCTCGATCCGGGTGGTGAAGTTTATACGCAAAGGACATTCAGCAGCAGACGCTATGACAGCAATGTCATCAACTCGTTCGGGCATCCCGTCCCGCGAATCAACGGTACGCTGCAAAAAACCGGCGGCGACGCGAAAGGCGTGGTCATTGCCAAGTCGTTTGCCGATGACGAAGACATGCTGGCGATGGATTTTTCGAGTGCCTACCCGGTGGAGGGACTCAAGCAACTGACCCGCACCGTCTTTTTCAACCGCACCGATGACGAAGCCAACGGCGTGAAGCATCCCGGCGGCCAATTGATGGTCATCGACAAAGCCGAACTGGAACAACCCGGAACATTTGAAACCGCCCTGATCACCTTCAAAAATGTCGTCAAAATCACTGCCGCCGATCAGGCGGAATCGTTCGATTTGCTTGTCGGCGACAACGCGAAGGAAGCGGTTCGCGTGACGGTCTCGTTCAGCGACGACATCAATCCTTTGGTGTTGAAATACGAGATGACCGAAATTGACGAAGACCTGGGCAACCGCCTCAAACCCAAACGCCTGGCGTTTGCGAATGCCACCCAGGCGAAAAGCGTCGAAATGGTCACAGTCGTCACCCCGGTGCCGGAGGCTCTGATCAAAAAGTATTTCCCTGATGAAGAGCCAAAGTAAGAAAACAACAACCGTTGGCATCACGGTGGAAGAACACCACGTGAGATTTTTGATTTTTGCAACAATTCAGCCAGGTATTTGCAACGCAAACTGTCAACGCTCAAGTGCCCTTTAGTAATTCTTTCGGAAGACTTCGCCGCGATCGACGACGTTCCAGCGCATTGACCGGAGCAGAGTGACGAGCGGCGCATTATCTTCGGCAGCCTGTGCTTCAAAGGTGGTCACGCCTTCTTTTTGAGCCTCGCGGATCATTTCGCCGAGCAAATAGGATGACAACCCCTTGTTGCGGCAGTCTTCGCGGACACGGATGTTCATCAGACCTGCCGTGCGAGGCCGTTTGTGAAAGATCATCCACGAATCAGAAGATGTGGGCGGTGGCAACTTAAAGTCCGGCATTTCCCTCGAATCAGTGACACGGATGACAACAGAGCCGGCCGGTTCAGGGTCATGAGGAAAATACCCTTGAAGTTCGAGCCATGTAAAATGGCACATCATGCAGGCTTCCCACCAATGCTCCGGTTTGGGCAAGTCGGTGCGGGTCAATGAGATTTTTCGTCGCCACGGGACGGTTTTCGGCGTGATTGGGATTTTGTAACTCTTGAGTGAAACGCGGAACAAGAGTGTCTTGTTGATCGTTTCGTAGCCGGAATTGCGGTACAGTTCGACTGCCAGCGTATCCGACTCAAACACGCCGATTGGCTCACTGCCGCCGTACAAGCCCATGTAGAACGGGGCGACAGGGCGAATGGCACCCCCATAAATCAGTCTGGCACCCCGTTCCGTGAGATAGCGTTCACAAGCCTTGAGCAATTCTTTCCCGGCGGTCAGGCGGTGTTCGTATTCCGGCAACACCATCATCATGCAGACCACGCCAGTGGAACGGTCGATGTCCGTATGGTCGGGATTTGGCCCGAACGCCGCATGGGCAAACCCGACCGGCTGGTCGTCGTCAAAGGCCAGCAAGAGTCCACGTCGGTCAAAATACAGGCGTCCCAGGACATGCTGTTCCAGTAAGTCCGGTGAAAGCGGTCGGAAATGTTCGGGGTTGAGACGCGCACGCTGATCCCAGATGTGCAACAGTGCAGGCGAATCCGAATTGCGAAATGACCGTATCGTGAGCAAAATGGAACCTCTTGAGTTTCGTTCGGCACGTTTCAGCCAGTTTACCACCGGACGCATGGCTTATAAGGGGGGCGTTGTTTTTCTCAACACCGAACACACGGAAAGGCGGAAGTATGCGGAATGACCATCAGGAAAAACTTGCCGATGGTTGTATTTCGGGATCAAAGTGTGTTACAATGACAGTCTGGGATGAGTTTTCATCTCACGGAAAATGCTCGAAAAGAATTCCATCGCAGGAGATAATTCCATGCCGGGTACCAATGTGTTGATGACTTTTTTCTGTTCCTTGTTCCTTGCCGGGATGACGATGACTGTTTATGCCCAATCGGGTTTTGTTGCGAATCTTGACGAAACCCAAGTGCCCGAATACACATTGCCCGACCCGCTGATCGGGGCTGACGGGACTCCCGTGACGGACGCCGAAACCTGGTACAAGACGCGACGCGGAGAAATCTTTGCCCTGTTCGAGCGGGAAATGTACGGCAAAACGCCCGAAGCGGCCAAAGCACGCAAAGGCAAACTCCGTTACGTTCAACAGTCCGAAAAATCAGACGCCCTTGACGGCAAAGCGACACGCCGCGAAGTGCGTCTCCTGTTTTCCAATCAGGAAGACGGCCCATACCTTGACCTGCTGGTGTACGTTCCGAATACGACGACGGGGCCGGTGCCAGCGTTTCTTGGGCTGAATTTTCAAGGGAACCATACCATCACCGACGAGCCGGACATTCGGATGCCCAAGTGGGTTCCGACGCAGGACAACCGTGACAACGCACCGCTCAGACCGCGCGGCTCGCTCAAATCCCGTTGGCCGATTGAAATGATCATTGACCGTGGTTACGCATTGGCCGTCGGTTATTACTGCGACATCGACCCGGATTATGATGATGGATTTCAAAACGGCGCACATCCGCTGTTTTATCACGAAGGCCAAACGCAACGTGACGCGGACGAGTGGGGGAATATCGGAGCATGGTCCTGGGGCTTGTCGCGTGCGCTGGATTACCTCGAAACCTGTGAAACCGTTGACGCCAAACGGATTGCAGTGTTTGGTCACTCGCGATTGGGCAAGACCGCCCTTTGGACCGGTACCCAAGACGAACGGTTTGCGATGGTCATTTCGAATAACTCCGGCAGCGGCGGCGCGGCTATTTCGCGTCGGGCGTTCGGCGAAACAATCGGGCTGACCATGTCTGTCCGTCCGCATTGGTTTTGCGTCAATTTCAACAAATATAACAAAAACGAGGCCGCCCTTCCCATGGACCAACACGAACTGGTCGCCCTGATCGCGCCGCGACCGGTTTATATCGCCAGTGCCGAAAAAGACGCAATGGCAGACCCGAAAGGCGAGTTGCTGGCGGGCTTAAACGCCGACGCGGTTTACCGCCTGCTTGGAACGGACGGCATCGGTGACGCCGCGCGGAATTTGATCGTGACCGAAAAGGACGGCATGGTTTACGATGTCACCATGCCGCCACTGGACGAGCCGGTCGGTGCAACAATCCGCTATCACATCCGCACCGGTGAACATGACGTCACCGAATATGACTGGCGGCAATACCTCGATTTTGCTGATGAAAAACTGTGAAACTGTGATCGTTGCATCCTGGAGGGATGTATCGCTCGGATGAAATGTTACAACAAAACTCCCGGAGATGAACCCATGTCACGAAAAATACTGTTGATTTCTCTTTTCAATGTCCTGTTACTGACCGGTGCCGCAATGACAATTTTTGCCCAATCGGATTTTGTTGCCAATTATGATGAAACCAAAGTGCCGCAATATACATTGCCCGACCCGCTCAAGGCGAATGACGGCACGACCGTCCGTGACGCTGAAACTTGGCGCAACGTGCGGCGAGGCGAAGTGCTGGCCATGTTTGAACGCGAGATGTTCGGCAAAACGCCCGAAACGGCACAAGCACACAAGGGCAAGCTCCGCTACGAAAAGCAGTCTGAAAAAACAGACGCACTGGACGGCAAAGCCACGCGGAGCGAAGTGCGTGTCCTGTTTTCCGACAAGGAAGAACCGTTCCTTGATCTGTTGATTTACGTTCCCAATAAGGCGACGGGACCAGTACCAGCATTCCTCGGACTGAATTTCAACGGAAATCACACGGTCACTGTCGAGCCGGACCTTCGGGTTTCTGAAACATGGTTATTCCATGAGAAGAGAGCCAATCGCGACACGGACGGGAGTGCCATCGAAAAATCGCGGGGAGCCACCAAGTCACGCTGGCCGGTGGAGATGATTATCAATCGTGGTTACGCGCTGGTCGTCGGTTACTACTTTGATATTGACCCGGATTATGACGACGGTTTTCAAAATGGCGTCCATCCCTTGTTTTATCGCGAAGGGCAAACATGTCCGGACGCCGACGAGTGGGCTACCATTGGTGCCTGGGCTTGGGGATTGTCACGGGCACTTGATTATCTCGAAACGTATCAACCTATTGACGCTAAACGGGTTGCGGTGTTCGGTCACTCACGTTTGGGCAAGACTTCGCTCTGGGCCGGTGCGCAGGATGAACGGTTCGCAATGGTCATTTCCAATAATTCCGGTTGCGGTGGAGCGGCCATTTCGCGACGTGCGTTCGGCGAAACGGTTGGCCGGATCAATACGGCATTCCCGCATTGGTTTTGCGGCAATTACAAAAAGTACAATGAAAATGAGGATACCGCCCCCTTCGATCAACACGAGTTGATCGCCCTGATTGCGCCGCGACCGGTTTACATCGCCAGTGCCGAAAAAGACCAGTGGGCGGACCCGAAAGGTGAGATGCTGGCCGGGTTTAACGCCGACGCGGTTTACCGCCTGCTCGGTACGGACGGCATCGGTGACGCCGCCCGGAAATTGATCGTCACAGAAACAGACGGCATGATTTACGACGCCGCCATGCCGGAATTCAACGAGCCGGTCGGCGCAACGATCCGTTACCACATCCGTACCGGCATCCATGACGTCACCGACTACGACTGGCAACAGTACCTCGATTTTGCCGACGCAAAGCTGAAGTGAATGCCGAATGAACAATAACGGGTGTCACTTTTTTAAGGTGCCGCGCTGTAATCACGTGAACATTTCAATCTGAGTTGCGAGAGTTATCGAGCGGAATGACCGCTCCGTGACCGTCGCGACTCTGGGGGATCGAATAACTTATTTCCGCGCGGGTTCTTATGAAGACCTGAAGTCTTATGGGTAGAGCACTTGAATAATTTCTGAAAAGTCCATTTTGCGGCGGGGTTATGTCTGGCATGGTCGAACTGGCAACATGGGATTGCACACACAAGGAAATCGTTGATCGCAACAACGCCCCCCGGGACGATCCCAACCGCCGCCCCTCGCACGCGGATTGACGCAATTTCCTGCGCCGGGCAATTTTGAACAACGAATTTATTGCAGCTCGCAACGTGAACTCAATCACGACAAAAATCAGAAATTGTCTGAAAAGACTGATGAACCTCGCTACCTGAAGTTGGAAAGTGCAGTTTGATGAAAAACGTGATTTGTCTGCTGGTTGACCGTTTGCACATCGGTTACTGGGGGGCTTATGGCAATGCGGAAATCGAAACGCCGACGCTCGACCGTTTGGCCGCCGAATCTTTTTTCGCTGACCGGTTCCATGTTGATACGCCCGATCCGGTACGGCAATGCCGTTCGTGGTGGTGTGGTGTGCATACGCTTTCGCAAAACGCTACTCCAACGATCATGGCACAACTCAATGCAATGAGGTACCGAACCGTACTGGTGACAGACGATCCCGAGGTTGCGTATTCTCCCGACGCAGCCGACTTTACCGACGTGCAACTGTTGCCGACGCCAAACAATACGGTGCCTTGCGACGAAATCGACGCAACACATCTTTGCGGGATGCTTGCAACAATAGCGGCAACCGCCGAATCGCTTGCGCGGTCGGGCTGCCAGAGCCGCAATCTTACGATTGCGAAACAACCGTATTTTCTCTGGTGCCATCTGCGCGGGTTCGACGCCATCTGGGATTTCCCGCTCGCCTTGCGCGAAAAATATTGCGGCGATGGTGACCCGGCTCCCTATTCGGGCGTCATCCCGCCATATCATCAGGGCAGAACGCAGAGTGCAGAATGCAAAGTACAGAACGCAGAGATAATAAAGAATGATGGATGCGGAATCGAGGCTATCGGTGAGGTGCCAATATCTGAAGAATTTGACGATTTCCGACAAGCGGCCGTATCGGCTTACATGGGCGGCGTGACGATGTTCGACGAATTGCTCGAAATGCTAATCGGGCCACTCCGCGACGGCGAACTGGGAGACGAAACGCTTTTTCTGCTTGCCGGAACACGCGGTGTTTTGTTCGGCGAACACGGGACCATCGGCATCCCGCCGACCGATGGCGGCCAAGTCGAGCCACTCGCCTCACCCTTGGTGCAAGTGCCGTTTGCCCTGCGATTTCCCGACGGGTTCGGCGCGACCGTTCGCTCGGACGCTCTGCTACAACCGCCTGACATGACGCGATTGTTGTACGAATGGCTTGACCTGCCGATGCCGGAAACACTTCAAAACAAGGCATCTGACAGCTCGGCCATGCTCGACTTGATTCGCGAAGAGCCGCAAAATTTGCGGGATCGCATTTTGGTTGTCGCTCCGCACGATGAACCGACGGCAAGTCATGCGCCAAGTTGTCTGGTGACGCCATCCTGGTTTTTAACGGAACTCGACCCGGCCAAAAACCCGGAGCGTCCAGCGGACGCTCCATTGGCCTTGTACGTCAAGCCGGATGACCGTTGGGACATCAATAATGTCGCCGACCGTTGCGACGAAATCGTTGAGCAACTGCTCGAAGTGCGAACCGATTTGACTCGCCGACTCGTTGCCAATGACACAACACCGACGGAACCGCTCTCCGGTATTCTTCGCGAAAGGCTTCCGTAGAGCAACGACAAAATTGAAAAATCAGCCACTTCACGGTTCCTTCCATTTCGTGTAACCTGGAAATTCTTGTCAAGAATAAATGATGCGATCCACCTGAAGTCTCTCGGTGGATTCCTCGACATTTGTTGAAGATTTGTTATACTGTAGTCGTTTGACTACTTTCAGACAAGCAGTTGAATTTCGCGTCGATAATTCATTATGACGATATGATTGAAAGGTTTACCTCATGGCAGACAATGACAATATTGTGACAGGAAAGAATTACGGGATCGGGATACCGCAGGTGACGGAGGGATATTTCCTCAAAGGTTGCGGACACCTCGAATGGGGGATGAAAGACCGACTCTCGCGGATTTTTAACCCGAAATCGGGTCATACGGTAATGCTGGCCTTCGACCACGGCTACATCATGGGGCCGACATCCGGGTTGGAACGGCTCGATTTGACAATCGTGCCACTGATCGAGTATGCCGATTGCATCATGTGTACCCGCGGGGCGTTGCGATCGATTGTTCCACCAGCATGTAGCAAACCGATCTCGTTGCGATATTCCGCAGGTTCGACGGTTTTGACCTATTTAAACGACGAATGTCTGCTCGACATCGAAGAAGCCATTCGCCTCAATGCGTCAATTCTCGCAGCGATGGTGGCCGTCGGCGACCCGCAACATGAAGGGCTGACAATCCGCAATTTGACGAAAATGGTTGACTTGGGCACACGTTACGGCATTCCTTCGATGGGGGTGACGGCCGTTGGCAAGGAACTGGTGCGCGATGCCCGCTATTTGAGCATGGCCAGTCGTGTTTGCGCAGAAAACGGGGCTCATGTCATCAAAACCTACTACTGCGACAAGGACTTCGAGCAAGTGACCAACGCGGTTCCCGTCCCGATTGTCATCGCCGGCGGCAAAAAGCTGGCCGAACGTGAAGCCCTCGAAATGGCCTGGCGGGCTATTGATCAGGGTGCCGCAGGGGTTGACATGGGCCGCAACATTTTTCAATCGGATTGCCCGGTCGGCATGATCCAGGCCGTGCGAGCGGTCGTGCATGACGGTGCCAAACCGGATCAGGCGTTTGAGATTTATGAAACGACCAAAAATGCATAATCGCTGCGAGCTTGGTGCAGGGTTTTCGCCAAAAAACCAACGGCCATTTTCAGCTGCCCGGAATGTCCTGTATTTTGCAAGTAAACGTCGGAAATTCAACACGTTATGTCAAGAAAATTTTTGGTCGTTTTTTCAATCTTCCGGCGTTTTCCACCCCTTTCTGGAAACTCATGGTGCGATTTCTGTGCCACTTTGTTTTCGTTACGTTTTTTGTCCTTTTTCTCGCTTCCTTTGGGATCAAAACACGCTTTTTCGAAATCCGACTCCTTGCCCCGACCATAATGTTTCAACGCCACTTTCCGGGAATAACCCTGCCATGATGCAATCGGGATGAAGTGACTCACGACTCAGATGAAACGATTCACCAATTTGATGAAACGTTATCACCGTTTGGTGAAAAAATCTTCGTGCCTTGTGGTGAAAAAGGAGTGGCGAGGGACGAGTGCAGAATGCAGAATGTTTAAGAGTCAGAGCCGCGAAAGTCATCGAGCGGTCGAAGTGGAACAGGGGTTCAACCCGTTTGACCGCTCCATAACCGTCGCGGCTCTACTCTGCACTAGTGCTGTGTCCAGCCTAAAAGTTGAAGTTGACTAAAAACGTGATAATTGCTATATTGTTTGGGCTTTTTTCACCCTAACTCATGGAGGGATTGTCATGAACACGGAAAAATATATCGTTCGGCTTTCCGACGAGGAACGCCAAACACTTGAAACCATTGTCAAAAAACTCAAAGGAACATCACAAAAAGTCAAGCGTGCCATC
>WRMR01000092.1 GCA_009776995.1 Planctomycetaceae bacterium
GGACTAGGGGGTGAGGGACTAGGGGTGAGGGACTATGGGTGAGGGACTAGGGGTGAGGGACTAGGGGCGGGGGACTAGGGGCGAGTATCAATTGGAGCCTCGTCCCTCGTCCCTGGGCCCTCATCCCTTCCTTGCCCCTCATCCCTTCCTTCTCATCCCTTCCTTCTCATCCCTCACCCCTAATCTTCGCTTCCAACCGACTCATCAGGGATGTAATCATTCTGCTGATTTCATCGGATTGTAACATGACTTTTTCGAGTTTGTCAGAGTGGAGATAATGACGACGATTGGCAATAATCAATTGGGTTTCAACTTCGGCAAGCGAACCTTTGGCGATGGACAAGAAACGTTTGAATTCCTGTGTTGATTGACGTGCATGACCTTCCGCGATATTGGATGGAATCGATACCCCGGCTCTGCGAAGCTGATTTGTAAGTCCATACATTTCCTTCGATGGAAATGATTCGGTAACATCATAAATCATGTCCACCAAATCCAGTGATTTTTGCCAAACGATCAAATCACGATAACTCTTAACTTCCATCTTGACCAGCCCCCGATCACTCGCCCCTAGTCCCTCGCTCCTAATCTCTCGTCCCTACAAATGTATCACCACATCCACGAAATCACCTTCCTTGAGCAGCCAGGAGCCGTTGACGAGGCGGTTATCGACTTCGATTTCAACTTCAAATTCGCGCCGCTGGTCTTTGAAACTTGGGGCGGCGTAGCGGACAAAGCCTTCGAACTCATCCGTCTGACCGCCGGGGTTTCTGGCCGTGACGGTGACACGTTTCTTGTCCACTTGTTCCTGCGTGATCTTGTTGCCGTCAACGCCGGCGACAACCTTCAGCTTGTCGAGCTGCGCCACTTCGGCAATCGGGTCGCTCTCCCGGAGGTAGTTGCCGACCTGTGAAACAACGGTCACCACCATGCCGTTGAACGGCGTTTTCACTTTTCGCAGATCAAGCTGTGTTTGGGCAACGCGAACCTCCTCTTCCTGAACCTTGACGCTTTCCTGTTGGTTATCATGATCAATGGTGGCCTTTTCCAATTGCAACCGGGCTTCTTTGACCTTGAAATCCTTGAGTTCCAATTCCTGCACCGTCACTGCCGCCGGTGTCCTGGTGGCAATGTCCACGCTTCGCTTATAATCGCTTTCCGCAACCCGGAGCGACGCTTTCGCGTAATCAATACCGATGGTTTGAGCCGCTTCTTTTTTGGCCACTGCCAGTTTGGTTTCCGCCACTGCAAATTGTGCTTGCGGGTAACGGTCGTCCAATTGGGCAATCTGCTGTCCGGTGAACAACAGGACACCGCGTTCCAGGTCAATCATAATCGGCTCCCCATTGGATGCCCGCATGACTTTTCCCTGGGCGTCACATTTGACAGTGCGCTGTTCCAGGACGATTCCCCCGATCGGGGCACTGAGTTTCGCGATTTTGTCGAATTGCACTTTCGCGCGCGAAAGATAAACCCTGTTGTTCTCGATTCTGGTTGTCCCGCCGTAGTCACTGGCATTTGCCAACGACATCTGGTAACCATACGCCGCACCGTTGGACGGTGTTGTTGCTCTTGGGGAAATCGTTGGTGTTGGGTTGAGATTCTCCGGCGGCAACAGGATATTTGAATCGGCAACGTTTCCCGCAACGAGGTCAGGGTCGGGCATACCGCCAAGATAATCTGTCCCGCCGGCCGTTGTTGGTGCCGATGGAAATACTGGTATGTCCGCAGGTTGAAGCGTTGGGAGTTCCTGGACATCGTTCGACTGTGCCGTGTAGGACACAGGCTTCACAATCGGGACCTCCCGCCAGGGCGAGTGGCTCAAATCATCGATCCTGGCTCCGCTCTGCGGGTCACCGAACTGCATGGCCGAAACAAGGACAAGTGTCGGGATAATCATTTTTTCTCCTTTAGGGGGCAGGGGTGAGGTATCCATTGAAGTCTCGTCCTTCGTCCCTCACATCCCTCACTCTTCAAAACCACCAGAACAACACGGTTTTTTGCAGGTATTCAATGGCCTGGTAAAACAGGACATAGCCTGCCGGTTTTTTGCCGCAATGGATTTTCGCCGTCACGCTCACACCGGGCCGCAACCCTTCGCCGGATAACTTTTCCGGTTCTTTCAGTCGTATTTTGATCATGACCGTGTTGCCGTCCTGACCGCGCACTTCGGCTCGCTCGTGGATCGATTCGACTTCGCCCCAGTGCCGCTCGCTGGGTGCCGAGGCCAAAACAAAGCTGACTTCCAGCGATTCCTGGTACTTGGCATCAAGGATTTGCTTATAATTCAAAACGTGGCCGATCCGTTTTTCCGGCATGAGCAGTTCCAATTCCCATGGCTGGGACAGGTCGGCGATTTCCATCAGCATTTCCCCGCGACGGACAGGCCGTCCGAGGAGTTTGTTCTCCAGATTCCAGTCCATCACCTCGCCGCTGATCGGAGCGTAAACCTCCAAATCCTGTTGCTGGGAATCAAGAAATTTCAACTGCTGGTCAAAATACTGCAACTGGAGAATGCAAATATCGACCTGCGACGCGTACTTTGCACGATCCTGCGGGGCAATACTGGCCGAACCTGTCAGCAGGTCCCGCAACGACGCAAGTTCTTTTGCAACCTTGTCACGTTCCCCCATCAGGCTGTTGCGTTTCATGTCGAGATCGGTGCTTTTCATGCGGGCCAAAAGCGTCGGCTTTGCGATCAGATTTTTCGTTACGGGATCAACAACCGGGCCGTTGACTCTCAAACCATGTCTGGCAGGCAGGTCAACGATGTCGCCGTCGATCATTGCGTAAACGGTTGCTTCCACGGACGGTTTCAGCGAACCGGGCGTTTGCATGTTGAACTCCCACGGGAAAACGCACAAAAACACGACGAGCGCAATGACCAGCACTGACACGGAAATCGTTTTCGGCAACATGCGCGCGGTCAACAGTATTTTCGACTTGCCGATGAGTCGCCAAAGCGGCATGAGGAAAATGTTGTTGTAGTCGATGGCGTTGCCCATTGCGGAACAGGCGTGATCGGCCACGATTTCGATACGTTTCCGGGTTCGCTCCGGCACGCGGCTGTCTTCAATCTGCTCGACGATCAACGCCCCAAAGGGCTGTTCGGCTTTATCGCGTTTATCCGGGTCTTCGTATTCCTGATCGGCGTCACTCAATTTCTGCCGCACCAGGGGGAACACGGCCACCATTTTTGTGTGCGATTCGTCCACGTATTCCTCGACCGCCCGTTCGACCTGCGGGGCCAGGTTCGACGTGTCGCCGGAATACCAGACCGGCTCATTGCAGCGCACCACCGAGGTGGCCAGACGGCCGAGCAACTTGACAACTGTGGAACGCTTGTCCACGATGTCCTGCCCACTGACCGCTTCAATGCGGCATTTGCTTCCGCGTCGCAGGGCAACGCTGACGCGGTCGCACTCGATAAGCCGGCGTCCCTCGTTGGCAATGGTGTAAGCGGTTTCAGCCTTGTGCAGACTTTTATGAATCGTTTTGGTAAATTCCTCAAGCTGCGCCCAAAGGTTCTGGCGGTCGCCAAAATTTCGCAATTGGCGGTTTTTGTAATAATCCGACGCCAGCCCCGTCATCTGCTCCAAAAACCGCAAATAGCCCTTTTGTGTTGTCAGGCTGGTGTCCGAACGTTGCAGGATTTCGATCACACCGATTGTTTCCAACTCGGTCTTGATCACGCCGAACACGAGCAGGAAGTCGGTCGGGTTGCCGGCTTCGTCGTCGCCTTCGGACACGGTTTGCGCCGGAACCAGATTACCCTCGCCCGAACGCAAAATACGGTACAACAACCGACTGTGCCGTTTGTTGGCGTCCTCATCTTCGTGCAAACGCGATTCGCGCATGTTGACGTGATAGGCCAGACCGAGCGACCCGTTGTCATCGAGCGTCCAAAGCGCGCCGCCCACTGCCGCAAGAGCCGAAATCACGCGAGGCAGAAATTCGCCGTGGAATTCTTCCGGCGCAATGTCCGACTTTGACAATTGCGTAATTTCATTGACCAGCGAACGAATCTGCTGTTTCGTCTGCTCAATCAACTGGGCGTCCACCGATTGATCTATACTCATTGACTCTGATTTACCTTCAAAAGAATTGCCCTGACAAGGTGGATGACAGATTTTTGTACGCCGCAATGACATCCGTTCCGGTCACTGCGCCACGCTCCATTTCCGGCTACGACTTGGAAAAACCATGACAAGATTGTCGATATTAACACTTATTTCGACCAGACTTAATATGAAACTGTTATTTTAGCAAAAAAAATCAAAAAAATAATAGGACAAATTAATACAGGGCTTTCACGCCGCCACGTTGGTTTTGGTGAAAATATATTACGCACACTTATCTTAATCACGTGCAATAGTGGCAGTTTTCAATCACCCAACCCAAAATGGCATGGTGAAAAACGTCCATTCCGGCAGTAAAACACGATGATATTTTCACTTAACGTGTTATTTCATAATGGATTATAATATTTCAATAAAAACTGCTCTTGTCGATATAATCATAATACTACGCAATTTCAGTGCCAACTGTTGACAATTTTACAAAACATTATTTCAAACAAAATTCTCTAAGAATTTCCATTTTGACACCCAACCCACGAAAGTGTCTTTGACCGGGATTTTCTTCAAAAAACAGCAGCCGGGAACGCAGAGAGGTCACGAAGTGGCCGAACGGAGTGACCGGAGAAGGTGATTTCCACCCAAAAAACCGGTCACTTCGCTTCGTTGCGTTTGCAGAATGACCGCAACCTCACGAATGCGGCTCTGAGGCTTTGCCCCGAAAGAGCAAAAGAGTGAAAATCATGGTTTCGCCGCCAGACAGAGCAACTCGTTGTCTTCGGTGCGCACGATGACATTGCCCTGGTAAAACGCGGGTGTGGCAACGATGGACTTGCCGATTTCATACTTTCCTTCGATGGCCAGTGTCTCCCCCGCCGCATCCATGAGATAAAGGTTGCCGCCGAGATCGACCGACACGATTTTCCCCTGCACGATGACCGGCGATGCGTAAAACGCGTTGTCGAAACTTTCCTCGTACAATTCCTTGGCGTCTTTGGCGTCGATGGCAATGACGCAATTGTAGCTCGTGAACAGGAGATATTTATCCCCGAACAATACCGCAGACGCGACATCCGGGGAAGGGACATTGCCATTTTCACACAGAATCGTCCCGTCCGTTGCGGAAAACGCTCCGGTGAACGCGCCGGCATTCGAGAAGTAAAACGCATTGTCCACCGGTGCCGCAAATGCGCAAGCGGCCACTTCGCCGCCCATGCCCTTGTGCGTCCAAAGAATCTCACCGGTTTCCGCGTCAAAGGCGTGAGCCGTTTTGTTCGTGGCGGCAAAGAGAATCGCCTTTCCGTCAGCCGCCAGCGCGACGGGGCTCGACCACGACTGGGCTGCCTCACGCGGTGTTTCCCAAACCGTTTCGCCCGTATGCACATTCAGCGCGTAAAGCGTTTGCGTTTCATGCAGATCGTATTGCACAATCAGCTTGTCGCCAAGCAACAGCGGTGACGACGCATAGCCATACGTGATTTCGGGAAACGGTAGCAGTTTCCGCCAAATTTCGACGCCGTCGTGTGTGCAACAAATCAGTTCGCCCGTTGCAAAAGCGGCATAGACCCGTTTGGCGTCCACGCAAAGCGTCGGTGCGGAAAAGCCGGTGCTGTCGTCGATATCCGGGATTTTTGTTGCGTGATTGCAGGGGACTTTCCAGTGTTGCTCGCCGGTCTTCGCATCGTAGCAAAAAACCGCACGTTCGGTTTTGTCACCGCCGCCGACAAATATCCTGTCGTTCCAAATCACCGGCGAATTGAAGCCCGGTAGCGGAATTTGCACTCTCCATTTTTCGTCAAAATCCCACTTGGCAGGCAACTCATTTCGGTTAGGCAACACCGACCCGCGAAACTGCGGCCAGTGTTGCGTTTCTTCTTCCAGAGCAACCGAGAGCGAAATCTCTTCGATATCAAGCTCCGGGCTTCGGGCTTCAGAGGCGGCGTTGAAAGCGGAACCTGAAGTCTGAAGTCCGAAATCTGACTCCTGACTCCTGAAGTCCGAAGCCCGGAGCCCAAAGAGTATCACGCACAACACAAGCAACCCGCAGATCGAAAACACCAGAATTTGCCTGCGTTCCTGTTCTGGTGAAACCGTGTTTTGTTCGGGGATTTTCAACACCGGCGCAAAGAGAAACCGCTCCAAGCCCGTCTGAGCGCAAAGCAGAAAAAAAGCGACGCCTAATAATAAAAACCCGTGCGCCCGGTGGTCTTGCGTTTGAAAATACGTCGCGCGATACAGGTAATCGAAGTCGCGCACCGTTTGCGCCAGTTCCGGATTGTCGAGGTCTTGCAGTTTCAGTTCATCCAGTTGGGACAACCCGGCGTTCAAAACCTGCCGGCTCCGTAGCGCGTCGTGGGTCATCAGGCCGCCTAAAACCAGGATAAACGTCAGCGTCACCCATTGCATGAACCGCAATGTTTGCCGAATGGAAATGTTTTTTTTCATGTTTGTTTTTCAGCAAGAAGTCAGGCGGCGGAAGGCAGGATGACGTTATTCGTTCATTTTCGCAAGTTCCCGGGCGATCTCGCAACGCTGGCGATAAAGGGTTTCAGGATTCCTCGTAAAATCCGTCAGCGACGTCGTCACGGGAAGGCAATACTCCCGGCCAATATTCACGGAGCCTTTTTTCTCGCCAAGCTGATCAAGGTATTCATAGTCTTCAAAACCGTCCCGCAGATTGGCCAAGCGGATACTGCCAATCGGCTGACCATCTGTTCCCGCGTAAATCAGGATGCCATCGCCGTAGATGGGAATTGACTCGAATGATTCGACTGACCATTCCAGGAACGGTCCCCGGCTTGCATCAATGGGAGTATTATTCGCCCGATGCCAGATATTGACCCCCCAATACAAGAGGCCGTCCATTTTCTGGTGGTACGCCTGCCACGGAAACACACGGGATTCAATCAACGGAAACCGGCACATGATATTGGCATACGGGTAACGTGGACCGCAACAGATGTACGACCAAACCTGCATTCCGGCTTCCCGGCATTTTTCCGCTTCATCGAAATGATAAGCCGGCGTCAACGGGCACATCCAGTCGGTATGAAGTGACTTCATTCCGAGAATATCCTGCGTGATATACGATGTCGTGAGCGTTGACACCTCCGGAAAATGCTCTTTCACCATCCCGAAAAAGTCGGTCATGATTTCGGCATAGTCCTCTCCCCGTTCGTCAAAGGTGTAAATGTAGGCTTGTTCGGAAAGTCCTCGTTTCCGCAATTCCTCAATGTACGGTTTGAGTTTTGCGAACATTGCCTCCTTGAATTCGGGCGTATAAATCTCCGGCAGTGAATTGCACACCCACGTCCTTCTGCCGCGATCCTCGACCATGTTCAGGATGTTGAACGCCCCGAGTCCGCGTCCACGGTAATACTCCAGTTCCTCGAGGACAGGCAGCCGGGTGCGGGAAATGTCCCCTTCCGGCGTCAAACGATGTTTCAGCATAAAATCGCCATAGCGTTTGCGCAACTCCGGCGTGGTTGGCCGCATGTTGTAAACCTGTTCCAGATAGCCGTCCATCAGGGCGAACGCGTTTTTCAGATGTCCTTCATCGGCAAGTTCGATGTTCCAGACGGTCACGACCAGCGGGATGTCCGTTTTCGGAGCGTTTTGCGGAATCAGCGAAATCGTCCCGTGATACACTCCCGGCTCTGTTTCCTTCGGGGCAAAAACGGTGATCCAAACCGGTTGCGTTTGTCCCGCCGGAACATCAAACCGCTCCACCGGCAGAAGCGGGTCAGGCCACCAGCCGGGGAGACCTTCGGTCTCTTTCGGGTGCGGCGTAATCCGGTCGGCACGGACAAATCCCACCTGCTTCCAATCGAGATGTTTGCGATCAATTCGAACGTCGGGGTGATCCTTCAAAACCAGGTCGGAACATTCGACGGTGACATCCTTCAAATCCACCGGGGAAAGCATACCAATCTGGAAACTTTCATATTCATTGCGAGCCAGTTCGAGAGAAACGGTTGGCGAACCCAGACGGCGGCGAAGTTCGGTTTTTTCTTCCGCAAGATTGTCGCCGCTGGGAATTTCCGTGGCGTCATCGGATTTGACGCGCGGCAGACTGTAAGGAAAAATACGCTCCATGGAGGTCGTTGTCCAGACACAGTATCCCCGGCCGCCATCGCAGGGATTCGTATCCACAAGCTCCATTGCCGTAGCGGTTTCACCGCCGGGTCGGGAAAAATGGGCGGCCACAAGACGCGGTCGAATGGTTTCGTCCGCAGGATGAATCAACAAAGCGGGTGTTTCCGTGTGCGATGAAATCTGCGTTCCATCGGCTTCCTGAAGTGATATTGATCCCTTCAAATCATGCTCGAACATGCCCGGCTTGGCAAAAGCGGCGACACTGCCCTGGCCGAACAGTCCTCCGATGGTCTGGATTCGTAACGGTGACAAAGGGTGCGGCCCGACAAAAATTTCATCGAACCAAACCGTGCCTTCGCTTTTGCGAAACAGGAGAAAGGTTTGGATGGAGCGAATCGGTTTTTCCGGGAAAAATGAATGCGTACCCGACCGAAAATCATAATCGCCGGCCGGAAAGGATGCGGCCATTCCCCAGAGCGGCGTCCCGTCGTCATAAAAAACATCAAGAAACAAGGAACACTGGTCATTCACTTTCGTCGTCCGGCTGCGGCACTTGGCCGAGAGTTGAATCGGCAATTTCAACGGCGGGTCGAATGTGATCACCTGACGGACTTGGACGGATTCGCGTGCCGGCGTGGCCTCAAGGCGGAACGTATCATTTTCTCTTGTCACGCCGTTATTGCCGGCAAGGTTCCAGCCGGACAACGTGACTTTGTATTCCTCGTTTCCTATCGTCATGATTTTTGTGAAGCCGTCCTGCAAGGCGATGGATTGCCCCACGGGCGGAGCGAGAAAATTCTGATCGTTCTGCAAGATTTGGGCTTCAAGCCATGAGAATCTCCCGCACAGAAAAATGACAAGGCTGAAACACAGTGTCGAAATGATTTTGAATAGTCCGGTTTTGTTCATTTTTATGCTCACTGTTTGATTGAAATGGGAAAAAACTGACGATAGCCGCCTGGCACGGCATGGCCGCAAACATAAAGATCAAGCCAGTGCATTATGAAGTTGCTCAAAAATAACACGACCGCCCTGGCTCGTGCTAAATGACAAACATATCATCGGACAAATTCATGCTGACGCCTTTTGCGACCGACTCGTCCACGGCCCAGGCCAGGACGTGCGAGGCAAAGGCGAGTTCACCGGGACAGTTCGGCGGTTCGCTACCGAACACCGCGTTGACAAAATTTTCGACGTGCAAACGAAACACGGAGTCCGGGCGTTCCATGGGAACGAGGTACGTCACGACGTTGCCCGTTTCACGAACGCGGATCAAATTGGGGTCTTCCCCCTCGGCGGCCACGTTCATTTTCTTGAGGTCGCCGCGCCGGAGAAATTCGTTCCACTTGGCCAGTCCCGGCTCGGCAAACACGCGAAACTCCTCCACGCTCATCGACGTTTGCAGCGAACCCGACGTGCCGAAGAGATGCTCAAACGGGAGCCGTCCGCCGCCGCTGGTGGTCGTCCAGACGCGTCCGATTCCGCGCACGAGCCCCTGCGGAAAAGGATAAGTCAACAGGACGGACGCATTGTCGTGGCAATCGCCGAACGTGAAGTGGTCATGGCCGCCCGACGCGTGAAGCTGCGAAGGCCGCACGCCGAAAAACCATTCCAACACGTCGAACTGCTGGGAAAAATACGTCGCGCAGGGACCGCATCCGTATTTGCGGTACTGTTTCCAATTGCGGTATTCGCTCATCGAATTGTAGCCGTATTTTGCCAAAAACTCCGGCGACATCGTGTCGCGTTCCGCCCAGATCAGTTCGGAATGCACGCGGCGATTGGCCTGTGTCTCGAAATGCGTGACTTCGCCGAGCAACAGGTCGAGTGATTCCGGCGAGACCAGTTTCTCCGCCGCGTGACGATACCGGGGATCGCTCCGCCGTTCGTAACCGATCTGGAGCAAAGTCCCGGTACTCCGCGAGGTGCGAATCATCTGCCGGGCTTCACCGGCATTCGTGGCCATGGGCGATTCACAATAGACATGCAAACCGGCGTTCATTGCGGCAACGGCCTGACCTGCATGGACGAAATCCGGCGTCGCGAGGATCACGGCGTCGAGATTCGCACGTTCGGTTTCGAGCATTTCCGCGTAATCGGTGTAGGCCGAAACCTCAATGTCCTCCGATTCCAGGTAAAATTTCGCGGAATTTTTGGCGGAAGTCAGGATGTCGCAAACGGCAACAAAACGCAAGTTGGGAATTCTGAGGCAGGCATTGATTAACGCCCGCCCTTGCCGTCCGCACCCGGCAATGGCAACCCGGAGTTGCTTGCCCGTCGATGAAACGGCAACATCGTCCCCCAAAATCGGCGACACCACAAGCCCGGCTCCCAGTGTCATGCCCGTCGAAATAAAATCACGTCGTTTCATGGTATAATGATGTGTAAGAGGTGAAAGGTCTCAATTCGAATCATAATTTTCCACAGCGCGCCGGATGGCCGAAAGGTTGGCATTGGGCGTTTTCATGGGAATTGCACATTCCGGGGAAATCAGCCTGATTCCGGCGTCCAGCAGGCCGGTCACTTCTTTTTCCACGTCGTCCGGCGTTCCCCACAACAGCGTCTTGTTGCTCAACCCGCCTGTCAGGAGGAGGTTTGGCCCGGCTTCTTTCAGTGCTTGCTGCGTATCGTTCAGGGAATCAAAATGAAATGCGTCAAAACCCGCTTCGGCGAAATACCTGATTCTGTCCAAGGTTCTGCCGCAGGCGTGTAAAATGACAGGGCCGCTCTTTTTGAAGAGCGTTTGAAAGATGCGTTTTTGCACAGGCAGCAAAAATTCGGTGTAGGCAGAGGGGCTGCACATATCGCCGCTGGCGTGGTCGCACCAAAGAATCATATCCGCGCCCGCCGCGAACTGGGCTTCGGCAAACTGGATTCCAACATCCGTAAAGACTTCCAGGAAGCGTCTTGTTTTATCCGGGTCAAGTTTTGTCCCCACCAAAAATTCTTCCGTCCCGCACATATTGTAGGAGGTCGTCCACGGACCAAACACTTTACCGGTAATCGCCAACGTGTCTCCGTAGCGTTTTTTCAGGAGCCGGATCGCGTCCAAAACGACTTTCGTTTCCGGCCTCTCCAAAAAATCATCGGGCATGGCAAACTGCTCAGGTTCGCTGATCGGGTGTTTCGTAATCACCGGCATGAAATCCCCGCTTCGCCAATCGACTTCCGCCCCCAGTGCCGCCGCCGAGTGAACGATGCTGAATTTCGGCATGACGGAATCAAAACCGCACAGTTCATGCGCTGCCGCCGCCGCGACCGCCATCTTTTCCGCGTCAAGATGCACATCCGGGCATTGTAGCCCCAGCGCGTCCATGCTGTCGGTCGTCAAAACGGAGGTGAGATTGATGACAGCCGCCCTGTCCGTTTCAAGCCCTTGAAATACGGCCAGGACTCTTTCGCGAGCGTTCATGTGGTACTCCGTTGATATTCAAAATGCCCTTTTGTACGACATGCAACCGAGGCATTACGGTCACACCGTGATTGCTGTTCGTTTTTCACCACGAAGTCACGAAGAACCACAAAGGGGTTTTTAAGGTGGGTGACCGATCTCCGAGCGGTCATGGCATGATACCTTTATACCTCATTTCCTCAAGAAAACAACCAGAATGGAGTGCAAAGCGCAGAATGCAGAGTGCAGAATGCAGAATGTAAAGTGCAAAGTTCAAAACGCAAAGTTCAAAGTGTTTTTTGCTCTGCACTCCTCACTGGCCACTCATTCTGCATTTCTGTCAAATTCTGCCCTCTTGTCGCCGTTTTCCTCACCTTTATCTGTACTTATGCCCATTTATCTTGGTTTTTCGGAAAATGTCGCCAATTTTACCGAATTTACCAGCTATTCTGCCATTCGCCACTCAAAACTTGATCGCGCCGGGATGAACGTTGAACAAATCTGGATAAACGTTGATCGCGCCGGGATGAACGTTGATCAAATCTGGATGAACGTTGAACAAATCGGGATGAACGACGATCGCGCCGGGATGAACGTTGATCAAATCGGGATAAACGTTGATCGCGCCGGGTTGAACGTTGATCAAATCTGGATAAACGTTGATCGCGCCGGGTTGAACGTTGATCCAATCTGGATAAACGTTGATCGCGCCGGGATGAACGTTGATCAAATCTGGATAAACG
>WRMR01000093.1 GCA_009776995.1 Planctomycetaceae bacterium
CGTTGCCGATGGCACCAGCGGCACAGTCGCCCGCTCCGCCGACGACAACGCAATCGGTCGTCAGGCCGAGTTGTTTGGCCGCCTCTTTGGTGAGCGTACCGGTCACGTCTTCCGACTCGTAACAGGTGCCAAGCAGGCTTTCGTCAAGTTGCAACGCCGAGAGCAGCTCTTTCGACCAGCAACGATTGGCCACGTCCAACAACAACATGCCGCTCGCATCGCTCACTTCGGTCGCGTATTCGCCGGTCAGACGCAGACGGATGAAGTCCTTCGGCAACAGAATCTTAGCCGTTTTCGCAAAGTGTTTCGGCTCCTTGTTGCGCAGCCAGAGGATTTTCGGTGCCGTAAAACCGGTCAGTGCCGGGTTGGCCACAAGTTGGATCAGATTCGCGCGACCGCCGACCGCTTCTTCAATTTCGGCACATTCCGCCGCAGTGCGCTGGTCGTTCCAGAGCAGGGCGCGGCGCACGACCTGGTCTTTTTTGTCGAGAAACACCGAGCCGTGCATTTGACCGGACAGCCCGATGGCCTTGACGTCACCGGGTTGAATTTTGGCCTTTCGCATCACGCCGCGAACGGCCTTGATTGTCGCGGCCCACCAGTCTTCAGGCTCCTGCTCGCTCCAATGCGGTCTGGGCGTGTAGCAGGGATAAGTCTCGAGAACGTTCCCCGGAATCTCGCCGCTTTCATTGATCGCCAAAACTTTTGTCCCCGACGTTCCAACGTCGATACCGAGAAAAACCGGCATGATTGCTATCTCCATGTTGTTGAGGCTTCAGGTTTCAGGCTTCAGGTTTCAGGCGAATGGCACTTCCATTCGCGTTGTTACGTAAAAACGTTCAAGGCGTCACGTTCTTCGGAACGCGGCCTGAGCAAAATTGGTCTTGATTTTTTGCCGTCCCTGGCGTAAACTGTTGACATTGAGGCCGTCCCTGACCTCGCTTCGTGAAAACATAAGCCGGGGACGCACCTCATGTCTTCTTACAAAATTCTGCAGGGAATGGCAAGGCCATTTTCCGCGATCCTTCGTGCGATTCATCTTGACGCCGGTTTGCCGTTCGCCAAAGTCCTTTCCGAAGCCGACATTCAACGTGCGTTTGACGACGCCGATTGTCATTTCGCCGAAAACGAAGACGACATATTCACACCGTCGCTCACGCTTTGGGCATTTCTTTCGCAGATGCTTTTCGCCGGAGCCGCGCGATCCTGCAACGCCGCTGCGATTCGCGTTCGCGATTTTTTGTTGTCGCAGGGCAAGCCGACTTGCTCTTCCAGGTCGGGCGCATATTGCAAGGCACGCGACAAAATCGACGAAGCGGTGCCGGTGCAATTGATTCGCAACGTTGCGAATCAAAGCGAACAAAAGGCAAGGAAGAGTTGGTTGTGGAACGGTCGCAAACATGTTTATCTTGTCGACGGCGCCGAAGTGACCGGTGCCGACACGCCGGAAAATCAAGCGGCTTATCCGCAGCCGGACACGCAATTGCCCGGTTGCGGCTTTCCGATGATGCGGATCGTCGTGCTCACGTCGCTGATCACCGCGATGGTGCGCGGCATCGCCGTCGGCCCCTATTCCGGCAAGGAGACCGGCGAAAGTGCCTTGTTCCGCAAGGTCGCCGAAGACATCCCGCAGGGAAGCGTCGTGGTCGGCGACCGTTATTACTGTTCGTACTTCGCGATTGCGATGTTGCTCAAAAAAGGGATTGATGTGGTGACGCGGTTGACGAACAAACGACTCGAAGCCCTCGGAAATCGTGACACTTTCAAACGCATGAAAAACGGTGATCTGCTCGTGACATGGAAACGTCCGCAGCGACCTGATTGGATGAGCCGTGAGGAATACGAGACCATGCCGGAAACGTTGACGCTTCGGTTGGTCGAAGTTCACGTCGCGGAAAAGGGATTCCGGACGCGACACCTTCATGTCGTCACGACCTTGCTCGACGCCAAACGCGACACGAGCGAATCGCTTTCTGAGTTGTATCGAAAACGCTGGCATGTGGAACTCGATTTGAATGCGATCAAAACGATGATGGGCTTGGATATTTTGCGTGGCAAATCGCCGCACATGATGCGACTGGAATTGCTGGTCGGTCTTTTGGCGTACAATCTGGTGCGACTGATGATGTTGAATTCAGCATCGCTGGCAATGGTTTCGCCACGTTCGATCAGCTTTACGACATGTCTGGGTTATCTGGCGTTGAATTGGAATCACGTGCATTGGATGCCGCTTGAGGTCTGGCGATCACAAATCGAGATCAACTTGCTGGAACTGGCCAAACACCGCGTCGGCCACCGCCCCGGTCGCCTCGAACCACGTCAGCTCAAACGACGGCTCAAAGCCTACAACCAACTCCAACTCCCCCGCGCCCACGCGCGAAAACGACTCCTGAAAAATCAACGTAAACACTGACGCAGCAAGTGGAAGTGCCATTCGAGCAGACCCGACTTCATACGATACGGCGTTGCGGTAAGTCCAATGAGCCGGACATGCGGGTTGACGATTTTCGCATCATGCAAAAAGGTTTGATACATGCCTTCGCCATCGGGAGGTAGCAAGTGAGCTTCATCGACAATAATCAGGTCAAACCGGTCGAGTTCACAGGCACGTTTGTAAACCGATTGAATGCCGGCAACGATGACCGGCTCGTTGGTGTCCCGTGAATTAAGTCCGGCGGAATACACGCCGACCGGCAGATCGGGTGCGATCCGCCGGATGGTATTGGCCGTTTGTTCCAGCAGTTCCTTGACATGCGCGAGAATCAACACCCGGCCATTCCACTTGGTCACGGCGTCATGCGCTATCGTTGACATCAGGAGCGACTTGCCCGAGCCGGTCGGCGCGACGAGACATGGGTTGCCGTTTTGGGTTCGCAGGTAACGATAAACCGCGTCAATGGCCTCCTGCTGATACGGTCGCAACGTAAGCATGAGGCCTCCTTAACAGGTCGAAATATGAAGCAACCCGCCGCGTGTGGTGACATACTGATCACCGGAAAAGATTTGATTGCAAAAACAGGCGGCACCCGTGATACACGCGCGGCCGGTGATCAGCGATTTGCCGCCGATTTGGCTGTATCCGCAGACCAGCGCGTCGTTCGTCACCTTCGTGCGATCCCGAATGATACAATGCTGAAACGCACGGGCGTCGCCAGACACAATGGCATGGCCTTCGATCACGGCGTTGTCGAAAACACCGGCGTTTTCAATGATTTTGGCATGATTGCGGATGATGACGTTGATGCCGTCAATGATTGCCGTGTCCCGAATGGCGATCCGGTCGTACAGGAAAACAATGCCGTTGAGTCGCGAGCGGCCGCTGATATTCGGCATCAGGGTTTTGCCGGAGTTGCTGCGAAAGGCAACGCAATTGGCCACAACGTTGCCCCAAACGGACGCTTCGCCGTTGATATAGGTGTCGCCTTTGATTTGGGCATGGCCGCCAATATAGGCGTATTCGTCGATCAAGGCGTCGCCGGATACCGACGCGAACCCGGTAATCATCGCGCCGCCTTTGACCGTTGCCGTGCCGCCAATCCAAGCGTTCGCCGAAACACGGGCAGTGTCATACACCGCCGCATCGTCGGCAACCCAGCAATCGCCGTCCTGGGAGAGGTTTCGCGTGTCGCCGATAAACCCGCCGACGGTGCCTTTTTTCACATTGCCGAAATCGCGGTTGGCGATCACGCGATACAAAATCCGGCCATCGGACAGTTCACAAGTTTGGTTACTCATATAATATTTGCGCATACGTTCACACTTTCATTTGGTTATTGGTTGTTGAATTCAAGAGTGTGCTGGAGTCAGGTGCGGAAGTTCCGCACCTGACCGGCAAGATTTTTATCTGAGGAACTTCCTCAGATAGAACTATCGCAGATTGGGAAAGGGATCGTCGCTGTGGTCTGTGGTCAACAGAACGCGAACGGAAATAAAGCATTGCTTGAGGTATTCCTCTCCGAGCGATTCCCGGAGTTCGACCGCCGCGAGTTGCGGATTGTCGAGCGGTATGTCAACCGCGAGTGTGTTGCGCGGCTTGTACTGGCCGCTGGTTTTCGGCTTTTTCGACCTGTCGGGCGGCTCAATGATTTTGTAATCATTCGTCACCGGCGGTACAATTCGCCGCTCCGGTTCGGGCGGGATCGGCTCAAACTCATCACAGGCCGGAGTCCACGGAACTTGAGTCGAACCATCGAACGTACAGGTCTGCTGGTTGGAATAGTTGATGCAGTGTACACAATACGCTTTTGGCTGCGGCTCAGATTGTTTCGTACTGGCAGTCGGGTATTCCTTCCCATCCAATCCTTGCCGGGAGGTCAGGTGCGGAATTTCCGCACCTGACTCCAATTCACACCGAATGGCGGCAACCGTTTTATCATTGACTCCGACGTGCTTGGCAATTTGCCGATTACTGAGCTGGCAACCGCGCGGGTGTAATAACGCCCGCCTGATGGCGTTGCGTTTGTCGGCATTGGTGCGTTGAAGGCCGTGCGACTTGTTCGCCGCAAGGCTTGCCCAAATCGCGTCTTCAATCGAGCCGAGTTCCTGTTCGGCAAGGATGGGATCATTCGGCCTGACTCGCATGTGCGCGTGATAACGGTGAAAGCCGTCCGCGATAATGAACTCGTCGGTCTCTTCATGGAAGAAGACGAGAATCGCCGGGAACTCCTCACCCCGTTCCATTGCCTCGGCATACTCGGTGATCACGGCCTCGCTCATTTCAAGTCGCGGCTGGGTATCACAATCAATGCGTATCCGTTTCGGATCAATTTTTGTGGCCATTGAAAAACCTTTGGTTTTTTGGTTCAGGTTTCATCAGGAGTCAAGCAAACTTTGTCTTTCTGGGTATCAGGAATCCAATGAATCTGAATCCTGATCCCTGTTCCCTGAATCCTTGACTTGATTGATACATTCGACAAGTCTCGGCAAATCGTCGAGCCGCAGGACAACGACCCACGGCCTTCGATTCGGACGGTGCATGACCACCGGCGTTTGATCGGCACCGGCATCGTGAATTGCTTGCTCAAGAGCCTCAAACAACCGGAAAGACTCGGTGCGTTTGCATTCGATATGCAGGTTCGGGATATCGGTCACCACATCGGGCGAGTCCGGCCCGCCGGAGTATTGCACACCCCGGCGCGCCGTGACGCCCAACACGCGGGAAAGCTCTTGTGCCAGTTCCCGTTCGCCGACTTTCCCTTTGTTGCGGGACATACGGCCCATCATGTGCCCTCCTACCGCGCCCATGGCGGTGCTTTATCTTCAGACGGTGCCTGTGGGTACGCTTCCGCCTGTGATTCCGGTTGCATTGCCTGCTGCTTGAGCGGTGACTCGTGCTTTGCGTAAGCCTTGACTTCGTTGCGAATTTCACCGCTGTCGTCGTTCTTGCATTTGACAGTAACCACGAGTGGGATATGATGCAATTCCGTCGAGTCCTGGGGTTTCATCACGCCGACCGCGTGGCAGATCGCCGACAGGTTGGCCAGTGCGATTTTCACCGTCTGCTGGTTGGTGTGCTTGATGCAAAGCCGATCCCAGATTTTGCGGTTTTTGTATTCGCCCTCAATGACCGTGTATTCGAGTTGCAACAGCGTCCCGCTCCCGTTTTTCGTCGGCTTCATTTCGCTGGCGGTGATCTCGACCAGGTACTTGTCGGCGGGTATGGCTTCATAAGCGACCGAGGGATCAACTTGCGAAGCGTCAAAGTTGAGGTATGCCATATCATCTTTCTGAAAATGTTGGAGTGTAATGGAGATTGTAAAGCTGCTGAAACAGGTGACGTCTGGCCTCTGTGTCCTGCTTGCGAACAAAATGCGCGAACAGCACAAAGATGAATTCTTTCAGAAATTCCTTCCCGAACCGCTCTTGAATGCCAAGTACGAATTCGTTGATGTCGGTTGGTGTCATCGTGTCGATATTCCAAACCTTCCTGAAACGAACAATGGGAGCCGGCGGCAATGCAAGCATTGGCTTGATGACCGGCTTTTCCGGATTGATGTCCTGACTCGGTTGGAGAGTTCCCTTCAATCGGTTATATTCCCGATGGATGGTTGTTTGGCCGTTGCGCAAACGTTGTTTTGTTTCCTCATCGGCATGCTTGATGAGGTATTCAGCCTTTCCAAGAGTGCCTTCGGAAACACCGGCGATTTGACTGAGTTCATTTCTCGTGTTGTGGGGAGTCAATTCGTCACATTGCCCACGGCCTCCCATTGACATGTTGTTTTTCGCTTTGGCAGCGATCATCGGTTTGAACTTCAATGCAAGCTCGCCTCGCTGGTAGAGTGTCAGATTCCGACGATGCGACTGATGCTGCCATACCCAAAGCATGGCTTCCTCAATCGACTTGAACTGTATCTCTTTCGTCTTATACGGTAGTCCGTATTTTTCGCAAATAGCAAGACGAAAATGGCCATCGACAACCATATTGCCCCAGATGACAATGGGTGAAAGGCAACCGTGCTTGAGGATATCGGCCTTGAGTCCGGCGTATTCTGATTCGGACAGCGGCGGCAAAATATCTTTGAGTTCGGGATGTATCGAAAGTTGTTTCATGATATAATCTTGTCAAATAGCGTTTGGGAAAACCGACTGGCGAATTCCGCCAGTCGGAATGAAGCGAACGAAAATCAGCAATTGTCACTGGTGATTGGGAAATGCTTATCCGTGGCGGTCGGGAACCCAACCAGCTTTTCGTTGTTTTGAACTCGGACATGAATACTATATGGCCGAACGGTATGAGAAAGCTTTGGAAGCGACCATGCGGGCTTCTGAAATTGATGCCGGTCTCCACGGAGTCAACTCCGTCATCCTTGCATCCGACTTGAGCCTGCTGGCAATGATCCACGAAAAATCAGGTCATTTTGCCGAGGCGGAAACTTATTATTCCCGTTCTCTGGATATGCGTCGGAAAACTCTTGGCGATCGGCATCCCGAAACGGCTCGTACAATGTATCAGATGGGTTGCTTTTATAAGAACTTTTGTCGTCATGATCAGTCCGAACCCTGTTTTCGTGGAGTTTATGCGACTCTCGCAAAAAATGATCGCGATGACTCTGAAATCTATCTGGATGTTTTGAAACAACTCACGGAAACAAGCATCACGAATGGAAATTTGACAGAGTTGGAAAAATTTCTGAAGGAATCCCTGGAAGCCCACATCAGGATATTGGGACTGGATCGGGAGCGAGTAATCCTCACCCTGCCAGTCTTTCCATCTGTTCGTTTTCAATGGTCATAAGAATGGTAATCTTGACCTCCGGCGACAATCCCCACCATGCAGAAATGATCGTTTCAAGGGCTTGCCGATCATCAACGGAAAGTGTAAAATTTTCAGAAAGTGCGTATTTTTTTGCGCAACGGAATTTCCCTGAGTAGCGTAAACTAATTTGACTTAATGGGTTAAGAAAACAGCAACTATTCATCATTGGAATAAATTGCGAGTCGGGTCATGCAGCAGGCCACATTGACAGTCAAAACCGAAGGGGGAAAAACGGTCAGCGCGACGCTGTTTCCGTCGTCTGAAACCGTTTTGGGACGATCTTCCGAATGTACTGTTGTTCTCGATGACGACCGTGCCAGCCGAAGACACGCCACCATTTTCTTTCGGGAAGGGCATTGGTTTGTCCGGGATTTGAAAAGCCGCAACGGAACCCTGTTACACAATCAACTGGTTCAAGGGGACATACCAATTGACGATGGCGACGTGATCGGGATTGGTCATTGTGAACTCCTGTTTCAGTTGCGCAACTTCAACACCGGACTATCGGAAGAAGACGAATTGGGAGGAGCCAATGCAGCCGTTCCTTGCGGGACAGGAGTTTTCGGAATTTCCGAACAGTTCGGTGTGGGGCCGAGCGACTCGTTTTTCGATCCCGGCGAAATCGTTGAGCGACGCGCAAAAACGTCGTTCCTCGACACGGACAACGACACGATTACGGATTATGTGACCCATGCCGGGTACGATTCCGCGAATCTGTGCCAACTGGCCTTTCAACTGGGCAAGGCCACCAGTCTCAAAGAAGTCTCCCGGTTAACAATCAGTGGTCTGATGAATGCCACCGACGCCGACGCCGTTGCAATCTGGTTATTGCCGCAAGAGGTGAAATCGACGTTTCGCGTTTCGCAACTCCGTCTGGTGGCTCACGCCGAGCCGGACGAACGCGAGTATTTGCATATTCCCGAAAAGCTGGCGAAAACGGTCATTGAGCATCGGGAGGCCATTTTGATCAACGACCCAAAAAGTCGGGAGAGAAATTCAACCGCCGAAACGTCAACCATAAGTGCTTTTCCGAGTAACACGCTGGTTGCCCCTGTGCGTTTCCAGGAACACATTCTTGGTCTGTTGCACCTTTACAACGAGTCACCCGACCGGTTTTTTGTGTCGGAAGACCTGGAATACACGCTGGCCGTCGCCGATACGCTGGGAGCCGCTCTCCTGCACCTGACCCGAGAACGGGAGTTGATCGCCCATCTTGACGATGCGAAGCAGGAAAACATCATTTTAAGGGAACTGCTCAACAAGGACACGGAAATCATCGGCGTCAGCCCGGCAATGCGTCGTGTCGGGGAGTTGGTCGGCCGTGCCAGCGACGGCAAGGCAACCTTGCTCATTCGCGGGGAAAGCGGAACGGGCAAGGAACTCATCGCCCGTGCGGCCCATTTCGCCGGTTCGCGCAAATCGAAACCGTTTGTGTGCCTCAACTGCGCGGCGATTTCCGAAAGCCTGCTGGCCAGTGAGCTGTTCGGGCATGAAAAAGGAGCTTTTACCGGTGCGACGGAACGCAAAATCGGCAAGTTCGAGGCCGCCAATTACGGAACGCTGTTTCTTGATGAAATCGGCGAGATGAAATTGGACTTGCAGGCGAAACTCTTGCGCGTTCTTGAGGGATACCCGTTTGAGCGTGTCGGAGGCAACACGCCCATTTCGGTCGATGTGCGCGTTGTTGCCGCGACCAACCGCGACCTCGAAAGGGAAGTCTCTGAAGGACGATTCCGCCACGACTTGTTTTTCCGGCTCCGCGTTCTTGAAATCGTTGTGCCGCCGTTGCGGAAACGGAGAGAGGACATTCCCGTGCTGGCCCGGCATTTTCTCGAACGGCTCCGCAATGAAACCGGCCGCAAGATTGATGGCTTTTCGCAGAGGGCCATGCGGCTTTTGAACGAATACCGCTGGCCGGGCAATGTTCGTGAACTCAAAAACGTCATCGAACGGGCCATCCTGATGGGCGTTGATTCCGTCATCCAGGAATCGGACATCGCCCTTTCGTCACTGCGCACGACGGGGGACACCAATGTCTCGAGCCTCGTTGCCGTGCCTTCCGTTGCCGGTTTGGACGCATTCGCGCCGGATTCGTTTCATGCGATGCCCGAGTCGGAAGAGGATACGTCCAAATACACCCCGATGACACTGGAACAATGGGAAAAACAGCATATCGAAGCAACCCTGCAATTCTGCCAGTGGAACAAAAGCAACGCCGCCCGCGTGTTGGAAATCGAACGAACAACCCTCGACCGGAAAATCAAACGTTACGGTTTGGATAAGGAATAATACTTCTGTGTGAAGAGTGCAAAGTCTCAAGCGTCCAGTGCACTTTGTGCTTGCCCGGAGTCTGAAGCCCGGTTCGATTTTGCCGCGTTTCTCGGCTTTTCCGCCTGTTTTTTTTTCGATTACCCCGCGCTTTTGGAATCTTTTACGACGCTATGCTTCGTTCCCGATTGCCATTCGCAAAATTCGCTTTGGCAAGCGGACTACCAAATTTGCACATTCAATTCGAGTTCGACATCGGTGCGGTCGAGAACCTGATCGCGGACCAAGTCGATGAGCCGCAGGATGTCCGAACTGGTGCATTCCGGCTCGGCAATAATAAAATTCGCGTTGCGTTCGCTGACCACGGCCCCGCCAATGCGCGTGCCTTTCAGACCGGCGCGTTCAATTAACTCGTTGGCCGGAAGTCCCCGCAGATTTTTGAAAATATACCCCGAGCATTGTCCCGAAGGAAACATCGTTTTGCGCACAATCCAAAGTGTCTGCAAACGTTTCGCAAGATCAGTGGCGTCCTCTTCTTCCAGTTCAAAGGATGCTTCAAGTAACATCATGTCTTGGATTCCGTGACCTTGCGGATCGAATGACAAATCTCTGCCGTGAACTTCAAGGATTTCACCCGCGTCGTTGGCCAACCGGATTGTTTTGATCCATTGGCTGATTGTGCCGTTATTTGTTCCGGTGTTTGCCACAATGGCACCACCCACTGTCCCCGGAATGCCGATCAGATTTTCGATTCCGGCCAAGCCAGCATGCACCGCTGCGGTAATGACCCGCCCCAGCTTCGCACCGCCACCCGCAATGACCGTGTTGCCTTCGATACGAATGTCACAAAAGCAACCCGCCGTCAGACGAAACACCATCCCCTGCACCCCGGCATCGGAAATAATGATATTGGAACCGAAACCAAGCGTTCGCGTCGGAATGGATTCCTGTTGACACAATTTCAGCAGTGCCGAAAGCTCTTCCGCAAGCCTCGGTTCGGCGAAAAACTCCGCCGGGCCGCCCAGTTGAAACCAAGTGTGCATGGCTAGCGGCACTTGGCACCGCACCTGGCTCTTGAAGTTGGAAAAACGCTCCATTTTTCTCTCGTTATGGGGAATCAGACCATATTTGTGTTTCAAGTCAAAGCCGCGACAGTCAATTGGAGCGGAAATTCCCAATTCGACTGCACAGTGACCCTCGCGGTTCTGATTTTTGTTCGGCAGTTTATTCGCCGATAGTCAGGATTTCAAATTTGAGCAAACCAGCCGGGACTTCAATTTCGGCAATCTGGCCGACTTTTTTGCCCATGAACCCACGTCCCAACGGCGAAGTGGACAGAACTTTACCTTCGTCGAAATCCTCTTCGCCCGCTCCGACAAGTTCATATTCCTCTGTCATCTCGTTACTGAGTCGTTTGACCTGAAACCTCACGCCAAAACGCACTTCGTCTTGCGGGCCGGTTGAAGCGTCCATGATGGCAGCACGCGAAAGTTTCGCTTTCAGCTCGTTGATGCGTGCCTGTAAGAGTCCCTGACTTTCCCTGGCACCATGATATTCCGCGTTTTCCTTGAGGTCCCCCTCGGCACGGGCATCGGCAATCCGGGCAACAATGACCGGCATTTCCTCCTGCTCCATGCGGTCGAGTTCCTGACGTAATTTGTTGTACCCGTCCCGGGTCATCGGAATGGAATCGGACATGATGTGAATCCTGAACCAAAAAGGAACGTTGAAATCCATGACATAAAAACACAACCAACCTATTATTATACCCCACATGACGCGAAATACAAGACCGTGACATTCAACGGCAGTAAGTTGGTATTTTTCAGGTTTTGTAAATTTGGCTGCATGAGGGTCTCGCTTGCAACGTTGATACCGCGCATTATCCAATACAATGACGATGTGACGGCCTGCATATTGCTTTGCCAACAGCCGTAACAACTCGCAAACCATTGATGTGTGAACTCCTCACACAGGTTCATCCCCGCGATCATCGATTCCCAGCACATCGTTCATCGCATACAGTCCGGGGGTACGGTTGGCCAGAAATTTGGCGGCGGCGATGGCTCCGAAGGCGTAGCAATCACGGTTGGTCACGCGGACAGTGATTTCGATCAACTCGCCCAACATGCCGAAGACAATCGTATGCTCGCCGGGGTTGTCGCCGACACTAATCGCGTGATAACCGATTTCCCCGGCAGGTCGCTGACCGGTTACGCCTTCGCGCCCGTGACGGTGCGTCGTCTGCCCCATCGCATGGGCGATGATTTCGCCGAATTTCAACGCCGTTCCGCTCGGAGCATCGACCTTGTAGCGGTGATGACGTTCCAGAATTTCCACGTCCACATGTTGACCGGCCAACGATTGTGCCGCGACTTGCGCCAGTTTTATCGCGACATTGACCGCCAGACCTGTGTTCGGTGACCACAGGAGCGGGATCGTTTTCGACGCTTCACGAACGGTCTGTTCCTGTTGCGACGAAAGGCCGGTTGTGGCCAAAACGAGCGGCACTTGATGCGACACGCAACCGGCAATGATCCGGCCAACCGCAGCCGCCGTGGAAAAATCGATGACCGCGTCGGTTTTTTTCCTCAAGGTATCAGCGACCGGTACACCGATCGTACCAATGCCTGCGATTTCGCCGGCATCGTGGCCGATTCGCGGATGTCCGGGCATTTCAATCGCCGCTCCAACGGATGCGTCCTTGTCCTGAGAAATCAGCGTCACGAGCCGTTGTCCCATACGTCCTGCGGCACCATGCACTG
>WRMR01000094.1 GCA_009776995.1 Planctomycetaceae bacterium
GAGTTTTTTCTTGAGATAGTGCGTGTTGTTCCGTAATTGTTGACGCAATTCATTTGTGCGGAATGTCATTACGATCCCCTCCGCAGTTCCGGCGGCCAGCGGACTGCACGGTGCGGCCATATTTCCGAACGCCGCCGAATGTTCGATCAGCCGCTCGATAAAAAGCCCGCTTCCGGCAATGATCCCGCCATTGCCGCCAATCGCCTTGGTCAACGCGGCACAATGGTAATAACGCACAGGCAGACGGTTCATGATTTCCTGCCCGGCATCGCTGTTGGTTTCGTCCGAAAACCCATCTTCACACGGCGGTTCATTGTCAAATTCACCGTCAAAATCCGCTTCCACTGCGTCTTGTGTGGTTTGGTTGATGTGGTCCGAATGAAGGCCGTAATGCTCATAAACGCCGCGACCGTATTTCCCTAAAACACCGAACCCGTGAGAATCATCGACCAGCAGCGATGCGCCGTCAATGGGACTGAGTACCATGGCATAGCGGTCGAGCGGGGCGATTTTGCCTGTCATGGGAAAAACGCCGTTGGTCATCACAAGCGGCCGTTCCGACGGTTTGAGGTGTTTGCGCAATTCGATCTGAAGGCTGTCCGGGTCGTTGTGCCGGAATATGACCGGCCGCGCATTGGCCTGCCGACTTTTAACCGCCTGAAAAATCCCCTTATCCGCCGCCTCATCGACGAAAATGCGGTCAACGGTTTCGCCGAGCGTTTCAAGCAAAATTTGCGGGCCGAGATAGTCCGAGCCGTGGTAAAACGCTTTGTCCGAGCAAAGATACTTCGCGGCAAGTTGCTCGACCTGCAAAACCGGCGGTGCGGTCAGTGCGAAGCGTGTCGTTCCCGTTCCTGTGCCGTAACGGAGCGTCGCTTCACAAGTTGCAGCCAGTACACCGGGGTGCGACTGCAATCCGAGGTAGGCGTTGCCCGCGTAATAGTGGTAGCTACGATTCGAAATCATCACCAGCGCGTCAGGCGGACCTTCGAGACGGAGTTGCGAACTCCCGGCGTCGGTTTCCGAGACCGCGTTGGTGGATCGGCCAACCTGCCGGCTTGTTGTTCCGCCGTCCCGATGTTGGTTGATGAAAGGAAATTTCTGGAAAAAAAACATGATTTTCGATTCGATAATAATGTCTCAAAGCACGCGGATTGCCACAGAGCAATTCGATGATAATCTTGTACAATCCGTGCACAAAAAACACAAGCTTTTCTTAGGCAGTTGGAGTATTTTATTGATGAACACTCACAAATCACGGAAGAATAACATTTTACAGGGTTTTGTGGTAGCCCATTTTTTCAAAAAAGTGCCTTTTCCCATGCCAATGCTTTCGCCGGAATTTTTTGCGAAAAAAGACGGCTTCGTGCCAAAAAAGTCTTTGGCAAATTTGTCAACTTTTGGTAGAAAAGAGGTTAAGGTTATCTCACTACTCAAACTGTAAACACTACAAAATATAAAATGACATACATATTGTTATTAGCAACATGTTATGTGTGAATAAAAGCGGAAAATTTTTGGACCAAGGGGAGTCGAAGTTCATGGGTGGGGAGTTTTCCTGTGTTACTAAGGGAATATAGGAAATATGGTGAAACGCCCTTAGTAACGGGAAGTCCGCCCAGAATCACGTGAAACACTTCCTCCTGAATCCTCCATTTCCGATTTTAGCGTTTACAGTTTGAGTAATGATGCAGAGTCACAACTGTTTTTTGATTTTCGATCCTTATTATGTCAAGTCCGCAAGATTCCATCGGCCATTTGTGCGTTTCCACCGTCAGGGCATTGGGACACGGCATAGCCGACTGGGTGCGCGAACGCCACCTTGATTTCGAGGCCGGTATCCGCTATCGCAGTCCTGCCGGGCGGCTTTATGCCTATCTCTGGTGGCTGGGTTTGGTTTTTGTGCAAGTGGTGCTGGTTCTTACCATCATTGACGGCCTGTCAAGGTACACCCGGTCAGCCCGTGAGTTGGCCCGGGGCGAAAAATACCTCGCCGAAAACGATTTCGCCACGGCGGAAGCCTGTTTTGACGCAGCGTTGCGTTCGTATCCCTATTCCGTGGCGGCTTACCAGTATGAAGGGCAGCTCATGTTGACCCGCTATTTCACGGGCACAGAGCCGGACCGTTGGGAGAATGACCGGAGTGGTCGTTCCGACGAGTTGTCTGACGGCCTGACCGACCGCGAAAAGCTGGTGCAAGACGGTATCGCTTTTCTCGACATTGCGATTCAACTCGAAAACAAACAGACATTGCCGCTGATCATTCAGAAGCAAGGCGATAAAATCTCGAACGCCTATTATTGGCGGGGTCGTGGCCGGTTGCACATCGGCGACTGGGAAAAAGCGATCTCCGATTTCAGCAATACGATCCGCATTCATCCGGAACACGCAAGGGCGTATCTTTATCGCGGCTGTTGCAATTTCGTGTTGAGAAAACTTGACGCGGCGAATGCCGATTTCGATCAGGCCATCGCATTCGACCCGACATTGGTGCGGTCACTGGCGGCGGAAATACCATATCAGAAAGCGTCTCTGGAACTGGAACGAACGATCACCAGCCTGACCCGCCAGGTGACAAACCTGCGACGCGCCCCACCACAGCGCAATGAATTAGCCCGTCTCCACGCCGCCCGTGGTGATGCGTATGTCCTCAAAAATGACCTCAACGCCGCGTTGGCCGATTATTCCCGATGTCTTGAAACCAGTGAGGACAACAGCGAAATCCAGCGGCGTGTCTCGCTGGTGCATAAACTGGCAACGGCAGGCGAGTGATGTTGGCGTGTTCCGCGATAAAAACCTATCTCTTGTCAGTGGTCACGACCGGCACGACCCAGACTTTGATTTCGCTTTCAATGTCATTTCCGAGATAGATACGAACCGTGTAAAGGCCGAGTTCCTTCAGCGGACCGGTCAGTTTAATCTGGTTTGGTTCGAGGACAACGTTATCGACGCGAAGTGCCCGCGAAATTTCTTCCGGGCCGACCGAACCATACAAGTGGCCTTCGTCGTTGGCGTTGGCTTCGATCGAAATGCTCTTTTCCCGCAGTTCCTTGGCCAGCATCTGCAAGCCGACAAGCCGCTGCTTGCGGATTTCGGCCAGCTTGGCCTTGTGTTTTTCGACCATGCGGCGGTGGTGGTCGGTTGCAACGGTGGCCAAACCCTGCGGAATCAGATAATTGACCGCATAACCCCGTTTGACTTCGACAACATCACCCTGTTTTCCGCGCGGGTCAACCGTTTGAATCAACAACAGTTGAATTCCACCCTGCGGCCCCCTTGGGAGACGCTTCGAGGCACTTGCAACGTTTCTTGCCCGTTTACTTTTAATGGCTGCCATGATTTACCTGCCTGCACTAGAGTGATCAGTTTTCAAATTCTGATCACTAATAAACTGACCACTGAATAACTAACTAAAATGGGACATCGTCGTCCGGCGACGGCTGGTCGTAGGCATCGTGACCACCCTGGTAACCGCCAACCCCTTGCGATTGCTGCTGTCTGGGCGCGGATGACTGACGATAACCGCCGTCTCCACCACCTCCTCCGCCTTCTCTTGTACCAAGCAATTGGATGCGTTCACCGATGACTTTGAGCTTGCTCTTTTTCTGACCGTCTGTTTCCCAAGTGTCAAGTTTGAGGCGTCCTTCAACGAACAACGGTTTGCCCTTGCCGCAAAATTCACAAACAACTTCTGCTGTCCGCCCCCAAAGAGTAATGTCAATGAAAGTCACATCATCGACCCATTCACCGTTCTGATTCTTACGGCGGTCATTGACGGCAAGTCCGATGTCCGTCACAGCCATTCCCGAAGGGATGTATCGCAATTCGGGGTCACGAGTCAAATTACCGACCAAAATTACCCGGTTATAGCTGGCCATGATAAACCTCGCGGAGGAAAGGGCTTTGTCACTATCACTGCTATCGAACGAACGGTTTACACGGTACCCGGTTCAATGACGTCTTCATCGATTTCGCTACCCATTTCAACGACGCTGATTTCCGTATTCAACGCATCTTCGGGGGCTTGCGGCTTGATCGGACCTTCTTTTGCATGTTCGACGACCGCATCGACGATTCGCGGGTCCAGTTTCAGGAACATGTGGCGTAAAATACTGTCGGTAATCTGGAACTGGCGTGTCAAGTCCTTGACCTTCGCGGGGTCAATTTTGAAATAGGTCAGCCAGTAGGTGGCGCGTTTGTGTCCCTTAATCGGATAGGCCAGACGACGTTCGTCCCACAAGCGGCTCAACAAAACCTCCCCGCCGGTTTTCTCAATGAAAATCGCCATTTGACCGGAAATCTCGTCCGGCGTCCGTGCATAAAGCTCGGAATTGAGAATAAAAAGTCCTTCGTAAACGTTTTCGCTCAAAATCATGCTCCTCAATATCTTTTATCACCACAAAGGCACGAAGGATTTCAGAGTGGAGAGATGAGAGTTCAGAGCGTTTTCTTGCTCTGAACATCTGTGTTCTGATACTCTGCACTTCTTCGTGGTGAAAGAACAGTAAAAAATTTCGTCAGACGTTATTGTATCTGTTCATGGTTTCCTGCGGACCATTTTTGACCCAACATTCAACGGCATTGGCCGCTTCGATTCGCAAGTCGGGCAGTTTCTTTTGTTCATCCGGGAAAAATTTGCTCAAGACGTAATCGGTTGTGCTGATCGGTCCAAACGGACGATCAATCCCAAAACGCAATCGGCAAAACACGTCCGTCCCGAGTTTTTCGATAATATCGACCAAGCCTTTTTGCCCGCCACTTGACCCCGAAGTCCGCATCCGCAACTTTCCGAACGGCAGGTTCAAGTCGTCGCAAACCACCAGCAAATGTTCCAGCGGCAACTTATAAAACCGCACTGCCTCGGACACACTGAGGCCGCTACGGTTCATGTAGGTTGTCGGAGAAAGCAAAATCACCTGTTCGTCGCCGATTTTCGTTTCGACCGTCTCGCCCTGAAACCGGATTCTCGGCTTGACAGGGCCGATTCGCATTGCCAGTTCGGCCAGGACCATGTAACCGATGTTGTGCCTTGTGTCCCGATATTGCCGTCCGGGGTTCCCAAGTCCAACAACAAGTTTCATGGCAAAAATCACTCTTCTTCGGCGTCTTCTTTCTTTCGTCCGATGATTTCCGGCTCGGTACCATCGGCTGAGGCCGATTCTTCTTCGGGTTTTTCGATTGCTTCGGCGCAACTGACGACCAACAAGCCGGCATCGGTCAAGGCCGTCGAACCGACAGGCAACACCAAATTGCTGACGTGAATCACTTGTCCCAATTCCAAATGATTAATGTTCACTTCAATTTTTTCGGGAACAGACGCCGCTTCGCATTCCAGTTCCATTTCGTGCAATTGTTGCCTGACCACACCGCCTTCTTTCGTGCCTGGGGCTTCGCCGCGAAGTTCCAGTGCAACGGTGACACGGATTTTTTCATGCTCACCGACCCGGGTCAAGTCAACATGCAATACTTCTTTGCCCCACGTATCCCATTGGCATTCCTTGATTAATGCCTTTTCACGTACAGCACCGGAAAGCTGTACGAAACGGTTGCCATGACGGATGGCCGCTTCGATCATTTCCACAGGAATCGCCAACGGGACACATTTTTTCTTGTGACCGTAAAGAATGGCCGGAACCTTGCCGGACGCTCGCAAACGGCGGTTGACTCGCTTTCCCTGAGCTTCGCGAAGCTCGACATTCAGTGTTGCCACTTCAACCATGGTAATCCCCGGGCAAAATCAGCCTGACTCGAAGTTCTCTTCTGTTTTTACAGTCAAATGACTTGCATGTCAACGCCAGCAGGCGTCAATGCGACGTTATTTGTGCAATTTTCCATCGTGTTTGTTTCAAGGATTGTCTTTCGACAATCAAAACACACAATATGTAAGAACACAATGAATGGAAAAAGTGGTATTTTGCCATTTTTTTTTTGTGTGACAAGCCCCCCCATTCCCCGGGCTGACACACCAAAATATTTTTCATGATTTTAGTTCTGAAATCCTGATCAGTGTCGGGAAAGAATACCGTGCGTCACCTGACGCCGTACACGTCCCACTTGTCGAAACCATGAATAGGGATAATATTATCGGTTCGTTTTGTTTTTCGCTTGGTTGTCGGTTTGTGGACAGTCCGACCCAGTGGGGTTTACACTCGCAGAAGATATTTGTAGGAGATTTTGCTCATGGCTATCAAAGTTGCAATCAATGGTTTCGGTCGCATTGGCCGCCTCGTTTACCGTCGCATGGCCGAACGTCCCGACACATTTGACGTTGTCGCCATCAACGACCTAACCGACACAAAAACACTTGCCACGCTGTTAAAATACGACTCAACACACCGTCGATTCAACGGCGTCGTCACCTGTGACGAAAACAGCCTTACGGTCAACGGCAAAAAAATCGCCGTGACCAAGGAAACCGACCCGTCCAAACTGCCGTGGAAAGATTTGGGTGCCGAAATCGTTCTCGAAAGTACCGGTCGCTTCACGACCGCCAAAACCGCCGACAAGCCGGGTTACGACAGCCATCTTGACGCTGGTGCCCGCAAGGTCGTCATCAGTGCTCCGGCCAAGGGTGACAACGTTTTCACCTGTGTCCTCGGGGTCAACGACGACAAGTTGACCAAAGACATGCACTGCGTCTCAAACGCCAGTTGCACGACGAACTGCCTCGCCCCGATCGCGAAGGTCATTTTCGAGAAATTCGGCATTGTGAAAGGACTGATGACCACGATTCACTCCTACACGAATGACCAGGTTGTGTTGGACATCCCCTATAAAAACATTTACCGCGGTCGTGCTGCCGCGATCAACATGATCCCGACCACCACTGGTGCCGCCGAAGCCGTGGGACTTGTGATTCCCGAAGTCAAAGGCAAGCTGACCGGTTATGCACTCCGCGTCCCGACTCCGACCGGTTCGGTTGTCGATCTCGTCGTCGAAACCGCCAAGCCAGTGTCCGTCGATGCCGTCAACGCCGCCATGAAAGAAGCCGCCGAGGGCAAAATGAAGGGCATTCTTGATTACAATGAAGACCCGATTGTTCTCTGTGACATCATTGGCGACTCACATAGCTCGATTTTCGTACCCGAATGGACGAAAGTTGTCGGCGACAACATGGTTAAGGTTCTTTCCTGGTATGACAACGAAATGGGCTACAGTTGCCGTGCCGTTGACCTGATCGAGCGACTGGCAGGTATGTAATCCATTGATTTACGATTTACGTTTGCTTGAAACGTCGAGAAGAACGGTGGTTTCCATTCAGGAGCCGCCGTTTTTTGATATATACTTTCGAACGCCATTTGGCTGGCATTAATTTCGTGGCCTTTGTGTTAAAAAATTTCAACGCAAAGATCACAAAGGAGTACACAAAGCTCACAGGCAGAAATGCAAAGTCCATAGCGTTGTACGGTATAGATAACACCGATGAAACGTGATATTCTCAAGATCGATCAGCGTTGGTCAGTTCCAATTGTCATCAAAACCAATCAACTCAAATCCATTGCCACAAAACCGGAGTATTCCGCATTTCTCAACATTTTCACATCGACACAACCCCAGATACATGGTATAATTTAACTAAACTCTTTGCGAATTGCAAAATTATTGGGACATTTATGAAAAGTTTTTTTCGTACACTGCTGTGGTTGATAGCGATTGCCTTTTGGTGCGCCAGTTTTTATCTCTTGCTTTCAAAATGTCCTTATACCGGTACAATTTCTGTCCCGTCGCATGGGGCGCATACGGTCTTGTTTTTCGGACTTGCGTTTATGACGACCTGCGCACAACAGCGGCCTAACATTGTTTTGACACTTGCCGCCCTGTATTTTTTCGGCGGGATGACCGAAGTGGCCCAACATTTCACACCGCCGCGCACCTGTGACCTGTTGGATTTTATGGAAGACGTGATCGGTTCAACGGCTGGCGTGTTTGCGGTGTTTGCCTGTATGCCGTTATTCAGAAAGATTTTACGTCTTTGGCAGGGACGATTCACTCGCAGTCAAGCGGCTGTGTCTCATGTTTCCTGAAAAATGACGTCCTCATCCCAATTTACGGACGAGACACTTTTTTGTTGTCATAGCACCCCATCCGACCTCACTTTGGACCATAAGAAATCATGGTTGAGTGCGGGTGTAGTAAAAAATTGCCAAGTGTTCAGGAACTGGTGTGCAATTGAGAAAAATTGGGGGGGCAATCCAAGGGCGAACATGTTATGGTTCCTTGGAAATTCTTTCTATGGAAATCAAGGAGGATAGTCATGTTTGCCCCCAAACAAACCAACCCCGAACTTCACAAGCATGGCACATGCCCCTTTACCATCGTTGCAAGGTACGGCGAGGTGACATTTCAACGCCAACGACTTTTTCACCCGACCAAGAAAAAGAAGACAACCCTCTTTCCCTCGGCCATTGCCTGAAAGACCATTGGCGCCAACGTTGTCGTTGTATCTGTCCGTTTTGAATGAGGCATGTCAGGTAAAAATGCCCAACAACACAGGAATTTTCACGGTTGTAGTCAACATCAAATTTTTGCAGGAGATGCCCATAGTCACTAACCACTCATCTTGCCTTTATACAGTTTGCGTTCGATAACGGGGATGTAGTTTGTCCAGGAATTACCTGCATTGGGGTCTTCGAACATGTATTTTTCAAACTCGTACACTTTCGAGTCGAGCGAGTCCAGGAAATGCAATGTCATCGCCTCCAGAGTCATCGGCAGTTTCGGACTGCCGTTGGCGTACGTTCCGTGGTGGCTGACAATCAGGTGCTTGAGCAGCATGGCGGTTTTCGTGTCGAATTTTTCGGCGGTCAGGTTTTCGGACTCGCGGATTTTTTCGCAAAGCATCTCCAGTGCAATGACCGGATGGCCGAGCATCTGGCCTTCGTCGGTGTAACTGAACTCGCCCTGGCCGGTCAGTTCAACAGTCTTGCCGATGTCATGCAGGAAAACCCCGGTCAACAACAGATCGTCGTCGAGCATCGGGTAGAGCGGCAGGATGCGTTTCGCCGTTTCGAGCATCGTGACCGTGTGTTCGAGCAGACCGCCTTCGTAGGCGTGGTGCAATTTGATGCCCGCCGGAACACGGCAGAATTTTTCCATGAACGTTTCATCAATGAGAAAGCAATCGACCAGATTGACCAGTGCCGGGTTGGTCACGTCTCGCAAAATTTCGATGAGTCGCCCGCGTAATTTCTGGCGATCGACCTGTACGGATTTTTTGAAATCGTCCGGGTTGATTTCCGACGCGGCGACCGGCATGACCGATTTGCCGATGACCTGCAACGCGCCCTGGAATTTTTGCGTCATGCCTTCGAGCCGCACGTAATCGCCCGTCGCAAAAGCCTGAAATTGCTCTTCGGTTGCGTTCCAGATACGCACACCGACCGAACCGGTCCGGTCGGAAATGGTCATCTGGATATAAAACACGCCGTTCTTGTTCGGTCGCAGTTGTTTCTCCGTGACAAGATAAATCTCATCGACCGGTTCATTGTCTTTCAGTTGGTTGATGTATTTTCGCATATTGAGATTGTGTGTTTGGGGAAAACCGGAACCGCAACCGTTGAGTCGCGGTCATTCCACGTCAAAACACTCTTTTTACCTGATTTTCCGAACAAAGCAACCACTGGAGCCAAAAAGGACTCGCGCAAAAAAAATGGTCACTTGTATCATTTCAACCAAGGGTTTGCGAAAAATTGGTATTTTCGGAATCTGGTTATCCATTTTACTCCAGTTAAAATAATTGGTTTTCATCGATTTTTCCGCCGATAATTTGCTCGTAGGTGACGGGATCGACCTGGACGGCTTGTTGGAGGAGTCGGTAAAACAGTTTGCCGCGCGATTTCGACATGCGGCGGTTAAAACGGAAAGTGAATTCATCCAAATAGTAATCCAAATGAGCATGACCAATCGCCCCTTGATGCGTTCCAAGCAGCCAACGCTTCAACAACGACGCCACCTGATGAACATGCGGCAACAAATGTTCGCCGGGTGTTTGTTGCCGTTGAACCTGGCGATCATGGGTGTATCCCGCCAAATCGCAATAGGCCGGCCATCCATCGGTGCAGACCACGCTGCCCGGTTCGATCATCTCCGCGATGAATTCACATGCAAGGTTTCACGACTCGCATCGGGAATTTGTTTCATGCGAATGCGACCGATCTTTTTTCCCGTGATTTCCACGGCGACGGCAAGCAATGCCTTGTGTCCCTTCTGACGACCGATCACGCCGTGCTCTTCACTTCCCCAAAACGTTTCATTCACCTCGACGGTTCCCTGCAAGCGATCACGACTGGGTCGAATCATGGCACGCCGAAGTTGATGCAGCCACGTCCACGCCGTCGAGTAACTTCCCAAGCCCAACTCCTGTTGCAAACGGACGGCACTGGCTCCGTGTTTGCGACTGGTGACATGCCACACAGCCCGAAACCACATCGTCAGCGGCTTGTGCGTGTCGTGAAAAATCGTGCCTGCGGTGACCGTCGTTTGATGCTGGCATTGACAACACACCAAACGATCACGAGTTGCCTTCCAATTTCCATGAGCCGGGCATCGCGGACAGACAAATCCGTCCGGCCAACGCAACCGAAAAAGGTAGGCTTTGCAGGCTTCCTCCGTGGCAAATTGCTTTTCCAATTCCATAACATTTCGCGGGTATTCTTCCATACCCGCTCATTTTAACATAAATTCAACTGGAGTAAAATGGATAACCAGATTATCGGAATAAATCCGTGTGGTTCCGTGGAATCATGGTTTGCTTCCCGCAGGGTTGCATCGCTCGGTGGAAAGCACAACGCCAGAAAAAATATTCGCATTGCTCATCAGGATTTGCATGGCTTCCACCTCCCTAATCTTTCAACCGGAACAGTTGCGCCAGTGCGTCGAGCAACATACCCGGAACGCCGTGTTTGGCTTCGTCACGCAGGGATTCGAGTGGAGGGTGGAGCAGTTTGTTGATCAACCGTTCGAAGGCGTAACGCACTTCGGCTTGTTCCTCTTCGGTCAGGTTTGGCATTTTGTTGAAGAGTCTTGCGAGTTCCACATTCTTGATTTCACTCCAACCGGCCTGCAATTGGCGGATCACGTCGCCTGTCGCACGGTGACGCATCTCACGCAAAAAGCGGCCGCTTTCCTGTTTGATGATTCGATTTGCCCTGGGCAGTTCACGATTGCGGCTCACCCGGTTGTGTTCGCAGGCTTCTTTCAGGTCGTCGATGGCATAGAGAAAAACGCCGTCCCGTTTGCCGATAGCCGGGTCGAAATCACGCGGCACAGCCAAATCAAGCACAAAGAGCGGCTTGCCTTTTCGCAACGGCTCGACGGCAAGATAATCATCAAGCCGCACGACAGGTTCGGATGCTCCTGTCGCGCTGACGACAAGATCGGCCCCGGCCAGGCGTTGCACACGATTCTCCCAGAGATCGGTTTGACCCTGCCATTGCCGGGCAAGGGCTTCGGCACGGTCGCGGTTGCGGTTGATGACGATGACCATTTTGGCTCCGTGACCGGTCAGGTAACGCAAGGTTTCATCGGCCATTTCTCCCGCACCGAGTACGAGTGTCTTTTTGTCGTCGAGTTGCTCGAAAATCTGCAAAGCAAAATCAACCACGGCGACGCTTGGAATGCTGACCCGCCGTTGATGAATTTCGGTTTCCGCGACGATTCGCTTGGCCGTTTTCAACGACGCCTGGAACAGACCGTGCATGATCGGGCCGGTCGTACCCGCCTCGTCGGCGAGTTGATACGCCGCCTTGACCTGCGAGAGAACCTGCGGTTCGCCGACGACCATGCTGTCGAGGCTTCCGGCCACTTCAAACAGGTGCGAAACCACATCGTCGTCGTGCAGTTGCGTCAGTGCGTGTTGCAGGGTTTCCACTGGAATGTTTTTCACCTCACACAGGAAGCGGCATATCTGTGGGGCATCGGGAATCGTCCCGTTTTCCGACGCAACGTACAGTTCCGTCCGGTTGCAGGTCGAAAGTAACACGGCCTCGTATTGCGCATGATACTTCGCCCAGATATGCAAAGCCACCACAACTTGTTCCGGCGAAAAGGCAAGCTGTTCCCGCAGGGTGATGTCCGCCGATTTATGATTGCATCCGATCATCGTCAGTCTCATGGCACCACCTCTGGCAACGTGACGCAAGAAACAGCAGATGGGAACAAGAACAGCAGCCGGGAACGCAGTTCGCCGCAGGTGACCGGAGTGACCGGAGTGACCGGAGAGGGCGG
>WRMR01000095.1 GCA_009776995.1 Planctomycetaceae bacterium
ACGGTCGCGCTCGATGTGCGGCGGTTCCAGTCCTTGATCGTCGGCGCGAAGGCCGTCACGGTACTCGTGCCCTCTTCCGCCGATTGAATCGAAATCCACGATTGCCCGGCCAGGTGCGGCACTTTGCCCTGTTGCTCGTCAATCGAACCGCGGTCAATCGTACCTTCGTAGTGCAGCGTGGATGTGACGGCGAAACGGTCGCTCAGTTTTTTGTCTTTGTTGAAATCGAGCGACAGAATATTGCTGCACTGCGTTTTGTTGGTCGTTTGAATGTGTCCGACGCCGCCGAGCGACCATTCGATGCGTTCGCCGGTCCGCAGGTAATCGTCGTCACCCTTGTAGTTGGCGAACAAAATGACCTCGCTGCCGATCAGCGCGATTTGCTCGTCAGGCGCGACCAGCACAATGGGTCCGGTGCCGGGTACAAGTAGCGTCCCGCGTGTTGTTCCGCTGTCGATGACGCCTGTCCCACTTGTGGACGGGGCGATGCCGCTTGCCGTTCCGGGTGTGGCACTGATGCCGGGAATTGATGACTGAGACTCCGGGGAAGGCGTTGCCGGAACGGTCGGAATTGCGCCGGCAGGCTCGTTGGGCCGCAAACCCTGCGTTGCGGTAAACGGACTGCTGTACTCCGGCAAGGTTGCGTCTTCGTTTTTGACGAAAAGACAATTGCCTGACGGGTCAATCTTGTAGGGAAACTGACAGCCGCAAAAGAAAATGACAAGAAAACACGCGCATACAAAAGTCAAGACAACGATTTTTGTGCAAAATCGCTCAAAGGCAGGACGATCATACCGTGGCCGCAGCGATTTGTTCCCGGTAGCATGTTTCATATTCTTCCCATCCCACTTGGTCAGGAGGACACCTCAAAATTTCTACCCTCTGTCCACTGATTCACTAAACCATGTATTTTTCCCAAACAAACTATCACTTATAATATAAACCAACATTCTTAGGAAAATCAACAAAATCTCGGAATGACAGCGTATTTTGCAATAATTTGTGCTTCATGCAAAGGCCAATTTGCCGGAAAATTCGCAATTTTGTGAATCTCGATAAAATTTCACGTCTATACGCAGTGCGAAGTCAAGGTGATATGCAAATTTTGAAAAAAACAAAACTGTTTTGATAAACATTTAAACAGAGTAGTTGAGAGATTATTCATGCAAAGGTTTCGCATCGACGACACACACTTGTTCTAAAGAAATACATGGACTTATTTTCACATTGTTGCCTAGTTACACTTTTTGTTATGATTGCCAATTCGTGAACAATCGTCACTAACAGCACAACCGCTGTAATAATTGAAAGCGAAAAAAGCATCACGCCATTCGGTGGATTTGATAAAATCTATTGCAGATGGTTGTGTCTTTTCGTATTATCAAACCGAAAAATCATGTTGTGACGAGAGGTCATATTTCAGCGATTGACACGAATTTAAAACGGAGCAAAGCTGGAACTTGGGGCTTATGTTTGAAAATAAAACCAAAATCACGCTAAAATGGGAAAAGTTTAGCAGTTTTTCTGTGAAATCGCCGGATTTTTGGAAGTTTTTTTTCACAATTTGTAAATTATTGGTCGATACCGTTATTACGAATCGTGCTGAAGTCTCTGATTGTGCAGCGATGTATCAGAATAACAACTGTGATACGAATGAGATTTTTGACACAGCCTCATTGAATTGAAATGTGATCATAATACAAGCTGTATGGCTTGAATTGAAAACACAAGGGTGAGGAGGAAAACTGAAGGATTCGGTTTTCCGTGCTTATCTAAATTAACAGGAATGGAAGTCTGATGAGTTGGAAAAAATGGATTCCGTTGTTCTTGACAGGGATATTTGTCGTCGGGGCATTCGGTTGTCGTCCACAACAACCGGTTTATCTGGGCGAAAAAGGTAACATGGCAGCCCATTACATTGGCGATGGGACGTGGCCGGAACTTCCTGACACGCATGTCCCTTCACTGCCGGAAGTCGTCAGTTCGGACGCGCCTCTGACGCTGGACAACGGGACTCCCCGCGAGTATTGGAACCTCTCACTCCAGGAAGTCGTGCAAATCGCCCTGCAAAACGGAAAGGTTCTGCGCAATCTGGGTGGTGTGTCGTTTGGTGCAACCGGTGCGAATGGGGCGCCAAGCGTTTTGATCAGCAACCCCTACTCGGTGGGAACGATTTATGATCCCGCGCTGGTCGAAGCCGACCCGCGTTACGGCGTCGAAGCCGCTCTGTCCGCCTACGACGGCCAGTTGAATGCTTCGGCTGCCTGGAACAAAATTGACGAGCAAACCAACACCAATAGTATCTTTATGGCACCTGTATCGCAAGGCGACCAGGGAACATTTCAAGCGACGATTTCAAAATATGCCGCGACCGGAACGACATTCTATGTGCGTAACAACAATGTTTACGATTGGGGTAACTCACCATCACGGGAATACCCCAGCACCTGGTCAACCTACACCGAAGCCGGGTTTACGCAAGCGTTATTGCAAGGCCGCGGCGTGACATTCAACCGGATAGCCGGTCCCGGTGCGATTCCCGGTTATTATAACGGCGTACTCATCGCCCGCATCAACACGGAACGATCACTCATTGACTTCGAAATGGGCGTTCGCGAACTGGCTTACAGCACGGAAAACGCCTACTGGAACTTGTACAATGCCTACCGGAACTATGACACGGTCAAGACGGGATTAAAATCCGCATACGTGACCTGGGGAAAAGTTTATGAATTCTTTATCGCAGGGGACGCCCGCGGGAGTGCCCAGGCGGAAGCCCAGGCGCGACAGCAATTTTTCAGTTTCTATGCCAGCACCAAGGATGCGTTGAGTAATATTTACAAGACGGAAGCGATGCTCCGTTTTGCGATGGGGATCGCGTCCTCAGACGGTCGCCTGATCAAGCCGGTGGACGAGCCGACGGTCGCGAAAATCCGTTTCGATTGGAGCGAAGTCAAATCCGAAGGTCTCACCCGCGCCCCGGAAATCCGCAAAATGAAGTGGGACGTCAAGCAGCGTGAGTTGGAACTGATCGCCTCGCGGAACTTTTTGTTGCCCAGCCTGAATTTCACCGGAACCTATCGATTCAACGGCATGGGACAAGACCTGATCAATCATTCGTCAAGCACGACCAATGCTTACGGGTCGATGACCGGCGGCGATTATCAGGGTTGGCACATGGAATTGGGATTTTCAGCCCCGTTTGGCTGGCGCAAGGAACGTGCCGCCGTCCGTCATGCGGAGTTGAACCTGACGAAATACCGTGTCTTGTTGCAGGAACAGGAACTCGCACTTGACCACAACCTGGCCGACGCGATTCGGGACATGGATCGCTTCTACAACCAGGCGGAAATCGCTTTCAATCGTCGCAGGGCGGCTCAAGAGGAAGTCCGGGCGACGGAAGAATCCTACGAAGTCCAGAAAACGACCCTCGACCAGGTTCTCGACGCCCAACGGCGTTTGGCCGAAGCGGAAAGCTCCTATTTCAACAGCATCGTCAACTACAACCTGTCGATCACGAAGCTGCATTACCTGAAAGGCTCGCTGCTTGAGTTCAACAACATCGCTCTCGCCGAAGGCCCCTGGCCGAACAAAGCCCAGTTTGACGCCGTGCGTCAGGCACGCAAACGTGACGCCGGCCACTACATCAACTACGGCTACACCCGGCCGGGCGTGATTTCCAACGGGGTTTACCGGCAATTCCAGAATCCGCAGGTCGGCATGACAAGCAGTCAGGCAACCTTCCAGGGGACGGAACAGGTGATTTACAACGACCAGGCGTACATGTATGACGGGACGGTGCCTTATCAGCAGGGAATGCCCTATCAGGGAACGCCTTACCAGTACGAATCCCTGCCGGGGAGCATCAACACCACCCCGCAACCGAACTATGGGGTTCCCGCCGGACAGTACCAGCAACCGTATCCCATCCAATCGGTCAATTATCAGACCAAGGCTGTGAGTGGTTCGGCTTTCGCGACGGCCGCGCCGCAACCTGTGCAACAACCCGTTGTTTATTCGGTCAACTATCCGCAGGGACCGGCCCAAACGAATCCGATGGCAACGGCAAGAACAACCGGATACAGGTAAATGGGCTAGGGACGAGTTCAAAGCGCAGAGTGCAGAGTGTAGAATGCAGAATGTTCCGCTTCTTTATCTTCACTTTGAACTTTGAACTTTGAACTTTGAACTTTGAACTCTGCTCCGCTTTGACCGCTTGATGACTCTCGCGGCTCTGATCTTAAACTCTCTGCATTCTGCATTCTGCATTTTCTTACTTTGAACTTTCTTCGTTGGCATGATATGCCCTTTCTCTAACAGGGGTGATAAACGATTGACGGGATCACTTTTTTGAATTCCGTCACGACTTTTTTGACTCACGTTAGGACTTTTTTGACTAATGTTAGGACTTTTTTGACTAACGTTAAGACTTTTTTGACTAACGGTAGGACTTTTTTGACTAACGTTAGGACTTTTTTGACTAACGTTAGGACTTTTTTGACTAACGTTAGGACTTTTTTGACTAACGTTAGGACTTTTTTGACTAACGTTAAGACTTTTTTGACTAACGTTAGGACTTTTTTCCTTATGGGAAGTTCCTGAATTGCGGATTTTGTCGGTGAGCTTCCCGCCTCCTGCCGGCTTGCTTCCCTTGCAACCAAGATAGGTTGAAACTGGAAAGAGTGTCAGGAAATTTTTGAATCTTTTGATTTTTTTGAATTAATTGATTTTTGTCTCACGCAGAATGGCGAGTGGCACTGACTCTGCTCGCTTTGCGCACTCGCCACTAACCACCCGCCCCGGTTGTCTCAGGATTTGAGGAATATCTCCCAATCGAAATCCCAGTCGAAATCGAAAACCGACGGGACGCCGTGCTGCATGGTCGTGGTGAAAAATCGCTTGCTTTTCCGTGAAAATCAACTAAAATTTGTGTAGAGGAGGAATGATATATGTCCCGCTACATCAACCCTACACGGATTTTGGGTTCAAAAAATTATTCGGTGAAGAGGCGAACAAGGATTTGCTCATCGACTTTTTGAATACGCTCTTGCCGGAAAAGCACCTGGTCAAAGACCTTTCGTTCCGCAATCCGGATCACCTTGGCACAACACCGACGGAACGCCGCGCGGTGTTTGACGTTTTCTGCGAAGCGAACAGCGGTGAAAAGTTCATCGTTGAAATGCAGAAAGAAGATCAGGAGTTTTTCAAGGATCGCTCGCTTGATTATACGGCGTACCCGATTCGTGATCAGGGTTGGAAAGGCAAAGCCCCGGAAACGGGTGAGATTTGGGATTTTGAACTCAAGACCGTTTATTTCGTCGGCATCCTTGATTTCATTTTCGATAAAACCGATCCTGAACCGATCCTGATCAATCAAGTATCGCTGAAAGACCAGCGTGGCAGGGAGTTTTACGAGAAACTTCAATTGATTTATATCCAAATGCCGTTGTTCCAGTTGAAGGAATCGGAACTGGAAACCCGTTGTGACAAGTGGCTGTATTTTCTGAAATATCTTCCGGGTTTGGAACATATTCCCACGATATTGAAGGAAAAGGTGTTTGAAAAGCCTTCCACACGGCGGAAGTTGCTGTGATGTCGCCGGCGGAACGTGACCGGTACGAACAGGAGTCGAACGATTACCTGACATACTGGGCAACCCTCACAACAGCGGAAAAGAGGGGAAAAAACATGGGAAGAGCCGAAGGTGAAATCCAAAAAGCGATGGATATTGCCCGGAATATGAAAAACGAAGGTTTCGATTCCGCTATGATCGCTAAAATCACCGGCTTGTCCCCGGACGAAATCGAACGGCTGGATTGATTCTCGTCTTCAGACATACCAAATTTTCGTGCTACCGTCAGTATTTTAAAGTACCGTGGAAACATAGGTGATATGGACAACTTGCTTCAAACCCCGCTTTTTGATTGGCACGTTTCGCACCAGGGTCGCATGGTTGAGTTCGGCGGCTGGGAAATGCCGGTGCAGTACAGATCGGTCATCGACGAGCACATCGCAACGCGAACTGCCGTCGGCCTGACCGACGTGTCGCACATGGGACGCCTCAAATTCGAGGGTGAAGGCGTCTGCCGTTTTCTCGATGGTTTTCTGACGCGGAATATTGCCGCCATCAAGCCGGGACAGGTGCGATACTCGTTGATTACCAACGACTTGGGCGGCATCATTGACGATGTCCTCATCAGCCGATTCGAGAATCCGGACGAAGGCGGTGAGTATTACCTGCTGGTCGTCAACGCTTCGAATCGTGAAAAGGTGCTCGGCAAATTGCGGCGGTCTCTGACGCCCGAAATGCAAGACGGCGTGACACTGACCGACTTGACGTTCACTGTGGCCATGTTCGCCGTGCAAGGCCCGAAAGCCGTTGATTTGCTACAACCCTTTGTCGATATTGACCTTGTTGCAATCAAGTATTACAACGGGCTTCATGTTTCGCTGAAACATCCGAAGGCCGCCGGGCGGAAATTCCTGCTGACTCGGACAGGTTACACCGGCGAGGACGGTTTCGAGATTTGCGTTGATGCAGACATTGCGACAGAAATTTGGGACACCTTTCTGCAAGTCGGGCAACCGCTCGATGCCAAGTCAGTCGGGCTGGGAGCGCGGGACACATTGCGGCTTGAAGCGGCACTGCCCCTGTATGGACATGAGATGTCGGAAAAGGTGACGCCCTTCGAAGCCGGGCTGAGTTATGCACTGCATCTGACAGGGCCGAGATTTCCCGGATTCGATGCCTTGGTGCAAATGGCCGATCAGTCGCCATCCCGGGTACGTATCGGTTTTGAGCTCGAAGGCAAACGCCCGGCACGCGAAGGCTGTGAGATTTGGCACGGTGGTAAAGCGGTCGGCGTTGTCACCAGCGGAACCTTCGCCCCGACGCTTAACCGTCCGATCGGCATGGGCTATGTACCGCCTGCTCTGGCTGAACCGGGTACGAACATTGAAATTGATATTCGCGGCAAACAATCCCTTGCCCAGGTTGTGCCGTTGCCGTTCTACAAACGCGAGAAAAAGTGAGTCATTTTGCACGAAACAGTATTCTGGAACGAAGGACTAAGGACAGCAGTCGGGAACGCAGTGAGCCGAAGGCGAACGGAGTGATCGGACTGAGAACGTGTTCCCCGGTCACTCCGTTCGGTCACTTTGCGACCTCTCTGCGTTCCCGGCTGCTGTTTGGTGTAACGGTGCATGTTCTGCGGCTGGTCGTTTTTTCTTCAGCCAGCCCCCGATGAGATCGACAAGATCATAAACGATCAGAAATGCGATCACCGATGCACAAAATAATGCAAAAAATAACAAGGGCAGAAGAACAAGAATGATTACAGTCAAACAACAGCAGGCGGTAAACAACTTGGAATCGTCAATGACTCCTTGACTGAGTGATTCAACAACACCACCATACATTCCAAGCAACATGCCTATCAGAGCCATCACGATTAATAATTCAGGTGTTTGGCGACCGGTACATTTTCGTTGATGAAGTAATTTTTGCCCCGATTCACTCATGGCTGTTTTCCTTTTGTTCATCGTTGATTTCGCAATCTTTCTTCCGTGAAAACAGGATCGTCATGAAATATTCACATGACAGCCACACGATCACGAACAACGCCATTCCCAATATTGCGAGGATAAAAAACCCAAGTCCTATTCCAAGGTTGATGACGACTGTTCCGAGGTATTCATAAGCGGTCAGTGAAATCTCGCCCCGGACCATCATGCGAAGCGGTTGGACAAATGCCGTGACCACGCAAAGAATCAACCCTAAAATCAGAATGACAAGCGGTAATTCAATATATGCAAAACCTGCCCATCGTGTTTTGATTTTTGACATGTCTCACCGCCTTTCACTTCTTCATCAACTCGCACAGTTCGGCGACTTGGAGTTCGAGGCGTTTGAGTTCGCGGTTGACGGCATTGCGGTTGGTGAGCATCCAATACCAAAGTTTGACGACACAAATCATTACAATGCAGCCGTGCAGGGCAATGCCGCAAAGAATCCGAGTTGCGGTTTCCTCCGCGACCAACATCCCCAAGCCGAAGGTCACCGCCAAGACGAGGAACACGCCCATGGAAAGCCAGGCGATCACCGTGAATTTTCGCATCTGACCGTGTAGCGATCCGACAAGCACATCCTTCACCGGAATCGGGATATTATGCGATGGTTCGATTTTTTGCATTTCGTCGCGCAGTTGGTTTTCAAGATTTTTCATGATCGTTCTCCTTGTGTGTTATTTGCGGAAATCAGAAACGCGATGGTCACAGAGCGTTTGAAGTGTTTTGAGGGCGTAATGAATGCGAGACTTGACCGTTCCAAGCGGGAGGTCGAGCGACAACGCAATCTCCTCAAGGGAAAGCTCCTCCGCATAACGAAGCGAAATCACAGTCCGGTGTTCCAATGACAACTTCGACAGCATCCGCTTCAACGAGTCATCCGGTGTGCTTTCAACCGGAGCAACCGGTTCGATCTCACCGAGCGGTTGCGTCTTCTCTTTTTGCCGGACACGTTGCCGTACGAAATCGGCAGACTTGTTCGTGACAATCCGGTATGCCCAATACGGAAACCGTGCCGGATCGTCGAGCCGTCCGATGGTTTTGATGATTCCAAGCCATGCGTTTTGCATGATTTCGCTTGCGTCGTCATCGGAGTCGGTCAATCGCCGGGCGTGACGCCAGAAGCGTTGGTGCCAGCGGTCAACCAGTTCGGCCATTGCCACTGATTCGCCATCCTGACATCGCATCACCAGAAGCTGGGTGCGAACGCTGTCAGTTTTCGGGTTCCAATGGTCAGGCGGCAAGCTCATGATTTTCCCTTTCACCACAAAAGTCGCCCGACATGGAGAAAAGGTTCAAACAGTTTCAGAAAATTTCCAGGAATCAGGAATATTGTGGACAGACAAGGTGGTTACGCCACGACCATCGCCGGGTGTTGATACGTACAAACAATAGCAACCCTGAACGTAAACGACTGATTGATAACCGTTCAGATTTAACCGGTCACTAACGTTTCCGGTTGCTACTTTCATATGAAAGACGGTGGTTTCAAGCGGCCCGTGTTCCAACTTCATCCACGTACTGCAATTCCTTGGCACGTTCCAGCACGACTTCGGTCGGCAATTGATTAAAGAAGGCGCGACCGGTGATCTCCCAACGATTGGCCAGAGGAAGAAATTTCGCAATGACGGTCAGTTGCCGGAAATACAACTCGTTTCTCGGCCGGTCGAGTCTCCGGATGGGGCGGTTCATCTCGACGATGACAGGGATATAAGCGTAAACCACACCTTCTTTTTTTGAGCAGGCGAGCAGTACATCGTTGCCAAATTCCGCTTCGTCCCAAATCCAGAGGTTGGAATCCAGCCGGGCAAGCGCGTAGGAAACGAATCGGGCTTCAAGCCATTCCCGTTGCCAGAAAAACTGCACCTTGGCCTGACTAAGCAATTCAGACCGGGTGCACTTGCGCACAAACTTCCCCAAGACGATATGATGGGTCACCAACACCGCCAGAAAAAAAGCAACAAAAATCAGCGCAATAACAACCGAAGAAGTTACCATGATGATACACCATCTGAAAAGCCAACTCGCCTCCATTGACAGACAATACTCTATTTTCTATTGTAATCAATAACTGTGGCCAAAAGCAATAACAATTTTTAAATTTTTAGCGCAAAGAGCAAAATTCTGAGGGAAGTTTTGTCACAGTTGCGCGAAATGGACACAACCGGCATTTTTGCGAATTTGCCCAAATCATCTCTTGCCAAAAAACGCAAATCGGGTATCGTGAATTTCGGATAGGATGTGAAGTTGGGATTTTCCAATCAGGGTTATTTTTTCAACACCGAATCCTACCGTAATATCCTCCGTAGAGGCAATAACAGTTTTTGATACGCTTTGCAGTTTTCAAGATGTGTTGATAATTGCTGCTTAAATCGTCCATTCGATGGCCAACAACAGATCAGGATTCCTTTGAAAACAGGTGGTAACGGAATGACGCCACTGACTTTTTGAATGGAGTGACTTCCGCATGAGCAACAAACTATCGTTTAAGCTCTTCTGCATCGAGAAATATGCAGACAAGCATCATATTCCGGGCCACGAGGTCTTTCAACTTTTTGAAACCAAAGGCATTTTACAAATGCTGGATGAAGATTACGAGATTTTACACGGTCATGGATTTGACTATATATATATGTGATATTGAAGAGATTTTGGAGAACAGGGGATGATCCTTTATCATGGCGGAACGGATGTTGTCCAAGAGCCGAAAATCATTTTGAGTGAACGGGGTAAAGATTATGGCTTTGGTTTTTACACAACGGATATCTACGAACAAGCATTCAAGTGGGCAGAACGGCAGGGACGGATCCGTCAAAAACAAGCGATCTTAAACCTCTATGAATTTGACGACGATCAAGCGGCGAGGAACTTGAATTTCAAACAGTTTACCGAATATTCCATGGAGTGGCTTGAATTTGTTGTCAATAACAGATCCCATCCGCAGTTTCAGCAGGAATTTGATATTGTCTTTGGAAAAATCGCCAATGACGATGTCGGGGAAACAGTGCAAGCCGTGGGGGATGGGCTTATGCCTTTTGATTTTGCTTTGCAACGATTGAGTTTTATGCAAACGAACAACCAATACGCGTTCTGTACGGAAAGGTCTTTCGCGTATCTCCGTTTTACCGGATTTCAGGAGATGGAGTAAAAGATGTCACACGGGACAATCAGAGCGACCACATTAAAAACAGCCATACCGCTGATCATGGAATATTTGCATTGTGATGAAAATGAAGCCCTGAAAAGATTTTACGAATCGCACATCGGCGCGTGCTTCGCTGACGACAGCACCGGATTATATGGTCAAAGTGCTTTGTATATTGCAAGTCTGTTTTTTGACGAGTGCTCACGAATTGTCAATCCACTTGAGAAGGAACATGTATGAACAGGAACATTTTCTTTCGCTTATGCTTCGGGGTCAGGTGGATACGAAAAATGTCACGAAACGCTTTTACACTTGTTGAGCTGTTGGTGGTCATTGCGATCATCGGGATTTTGATCGCGCTGTTGTTGCCGGCAGTGCAGGCGGCGCGTGAGGCTGCACGGCGCATGCAATGCACAAACCATCTCAAGCAGCTTGCACTGGCCGCGCATAATCATCATGACACAAAAAAAATGCTTCCGGCAGAATGCAGTTACGGCATGCCGGAACAGGAATTGTTGCCTGTCGGCATGAACTGGCGGGTCCGTATTCTGCCGTTCGTCGAAAAGCAAAGCGTTTCCCGTGTCGTCGATTTCAGCGATCCGGACATTGCCTCCGGGACGCCTTTGGCTTTGAAAGATTTGGCACGCTATCGATGGTCGAACAACCGTATTTCGTTTTATCTTTGTCCCAGTAATGGCACTGACATTGCGGACATTGCGCCGACCTTTACGGACAACGGTGAGACGAAAAGCAAATACACGTCGCATTATTACGGCGTTCCCGGTGCGCTGGGAATCATTCCGGGAACAACGGCCACCTATTATCATGTTGCCGACACAATGATCGCCTACACTGCCATGGGCGGAAGAGTTGTCGTCGGCCCCCATGCGGACAGCGGCACGATCTTCGTCAACGGACGTTTGACTCTGGGGGCGGTTACTGATGGAACTTCCAACACGTTCCTGGTTGGCGAGATTTCCTTGAACGACTTCGGCGGGCATTACGAGTGGTCCCGGGGGACAATGTCCAGTGCTGCTGGTGCCCCGATGGTCAGTGCCAAGGGGATTGCCTATGCCTGGCCGATCAACTATGGCAGGAACAAGCAGGAGACGGATACGTTCAGCAAAACCTTTTTGCTTCCGGACGGTACGACGCTCGACACGCAGAATTATCCGGTCAAAGGCCAAAACACCGCCGGCAGTGGCGTCGGCGGTTTCGGCAGCAATCACACTGGCGGCGCGAATTTTTCGCTTTGCGACGGTTCGGTGCAATTCGTCAGCGATACAACCGACACGAAGGTGCTGATGAGTGCCGCCTCGCGCGACGGCGGCGAAATTGTGACTCTGCCGTAAAACTGATTATCCCAGGACGGGCACCGGACCTGCAATCACATCGTAATCGTCGATTTCCTGCGAATTGCCGCTCTTGATGACGGTACAATGGG
>WRMR01000096.1 GCA_009776995.1 Planctomycetaceae bacterium
GGCCGCGTATTTGAATGTATCGGTTCCAAGAAAATCGTCATCCGGCGTATAAACGAACGAACCATCCTGCTCCAATACGACATGACCATACTGCGGGTATGCATCAACAAACAGGGAATATCCGCCCAACGCATCCTCATCAAGCCGGTCATTGATCAGCACACCGCGTTTGGCGTCGACAACCAGCGGCTGATTGAAATGCGCGAGATAATAATCGTTGACGGCGTAAGGATTCCACTCCACCGCCCCGATATCCAGCGTGGTGCCATAGGTTCGTAGAAAGCCCTGTCCCCGTTGGTCGGTCATCAGCGGGTTACCTTGTGCATCAACGGCAAGCGTTGTATTTCCGGCGTTGATGGCGGGGCTGTCTTCCATGAGGGCGTGGGTGAAGGTCGGGCCGCCGTTGTTTTGCAATGGCGTCAGTCGCGGATCGAGCGGCGATGATTGTGTGCCGATCAGGTTGCCGCTGACGCCGTGGGTCAAACCCGACATGCCGGTGTCAATGCCGATGAGGTTGTTACTGCTCGTCGATTGTAAGGTTCCATAGACATCATAACCACGTGACAGCGTGGACGCCGTGTTTTCCGCGATGATCGTGTTATGCACCGACACGTTTGATGTGGTTGTACGAATTCCGCCGCCGAGATACGCCGTGTTATTCGTAATCGTTGAGTTGACGATGGCCAGCGTTGCGTTCGACCCAACGAAACAAATGCCGCCGCCTTCGTTCGCCGAGGTTTGACCACTCGCCGTTTCCGCTTTGTTGCCAGAAATCGTCGAGTTGATCATCGAGATGTTGCCCGTTGAATTTGAGTAAAGACCACCGCCCCTGTTACCCGCCGTGTTGTTTGCCACAAGCGAAGACGTCATGGTCAGGTTGCTTCCGCCCATGATGGAAATTCCGCCGCCCGAAACCGCCGTCGTATTGGAGTCAAATGTCGAGCCGCTAATCTCAAGTGTGCCGCCCCGGATATTAATCGCGCCGCCAAGATAAACGGCTTCATTGTTGCTAAAGATTGAATCTACTATGGTCATGGTTCCCGTTGCTTCCACAGCGATATAAATGGCACCACCGCCGTTAATGGCTGAAGTTGCGGTATTGCCGGTAAATGCCACATCCCTAATCAAAGAATCTCCACTTCCCTGGCGGTAAACGGATCCGCCGACTTCCGCTGTATTATCATAAAAAGAAGATTGGCCGGAGATGGTCAATTCGCTGTCGAGTACGTAAATGGCACCACCACAAATCGCTTTATTCTCAGAGAACGATGAGCTGAAAATCTCAAGGGTGCCGCCGCGTATGTTGATTGCGGCACCATGGCCGTATATGGCTTCGTTGCAGGTAAAGGTTGAATCCACTATGGTCATGATTTCCTTGGATGTCGCGGGAATGAAAATGGCACCGCCGGCATAAGTATTGGATGTGGCCTGATTGCCGATAAACGTAACGTCCGTGACGGAAGAAAAATGACTCGACGATTCCTTTCCATATCGGTAGATGGCACCGCCGAGTTCCGCCACATTCGACGTAAAAGAGGACCCATTGGAAACATCTAAAATACCATTGTATGAGTAAATCGCTCCACCTCTCTCGGCCGTATTCCCGGAATAGGTACCGCCGGAAACCGTGATGTCGTTTGTCATGCCTGCAAAGACCCCGGACGACACTTTGGCAGTAGCGATGCCGCCACCGTAAGTCGCCGACGTGTTATCCTGGAATACGCAGCCGGATACCATCGAGGTGCTGGTCGAATAAAAATACACGCCGCCTGCAACGGTTGTCGAGGCCGTGTTGTCGGAAATGACCGAGTCCATGATCGCCACGCTCTCCGAATAAAAGAAAACCGCTCCGCCGGAGTGGTTGGTCGCAATGTTGTCGAGAATCTGCGAGTTTGTGATGGTGGCGTCGTTCGTTTTGTCAAGATAAGTGGTTGAAGTGGTGCGTGTGGCATAAAGTCCGCCGCCGATGGTTGCCGTATTGCCTTCGATCACAACGTTGTCGATAAGATTCTGACCGTTCGAATAAAGGGCAAGACCGCCGCCGTTGACGGATGTGTTGTCCGCGAAGGTGGAATTCGTGATCGTCACGCTGCTGACGTACTGCGTCCACAGACCGCCGCCATAAGCCGAAGAGGAAACCGTCGCCGTGTTGCCGCTCACAAGACAATTGTCAATGATAATAAAATCCGAACCGGCGGCGTAAATGGCACCGCCGTTCGTTTTCGACGCACAATCCAGGACGATCAGGTCACTGAAAATTCCTGATGCATAATCGAAGGCAATGGCACCGCCGCCCCCGCTTGCAGGTGCACCGTTGGTCAGCGTCATTCCGGCAATAACCACTTCCGTGTTCGCCGTGTTGGCGTAAAAAACCCGTGACAGATCATTGCCGCTGATCGTCAACACATCCACACCGGGTCCGATGATGTCCACCGAGTTGGTGATCGTCGGCAAAGCCGTCCCGTTCAATGTGATCGTGCCGGTCAACGCTTCGTCAAACGTGATCAAAGTTGTTCCGACGGACGCATTGGCCACGGCAATCGCCTCACGCAAACTCAAGACACCATCGTTGGCGTTGACCACATCCAAAAGCGTCGTGACAATGTAAGTATTGTCATACACGAAATTGCTTCCACCTCTCGGTGAACTGGGATTAGGCGAACCTTTGCCTGGTGAACTCTTGATCGAAGAAGGCGGGGTTTGAAGAAGTTGTCCCGGCGACAGACTGTTCTCCTCCAAAAGAAACACCCACGGGTCATGGCGCAGGCAATAGTCCTCAAAGGTCAACGGGCCATGAATCACCGGAAAATCATCTTCCAGGACGGGTTCCAACTCAGGATCGGGGCCGAAGAGTTCCGCATCCCATTCCTCCATTGTGTCGATATGCTCCCAATATTCCCATTCAGAAGCGAACATGTCCTCATCAAAAATGAGGGCATCATCATCGTAATAGTCACGTTCCTGATCATCAAAAACCGGCGCATCAAAACAGTCCTCATCCCACTGCGATGCCGACAATAACTGACGTTCTTCCAATGGCTCAAGGTGTAGCCGGCGATTTTTCAGAGGGCGTTGCGTTCCCTTGATTTTGGTGTTGACCTTGAAAAATTCCAAAAGCTTTTCGATCATGTAAGACATGGTGGTCTCCTTACTCCGGGATGTTAACATTTGTATCGGAAAAAAATCTTTAGACGAAATTTTCACTCACCGCTTGTAATAACATATTTTATGAGAGACGTGCATGACTTGTCAATACAATGGCTGGAATTCAAAAAAATTCTTTGAATTATGTCGCAAAGTGAGTGAACCCGAAGGATGCCCATATCCCGGAAGCCAACCAGCACTGTATCCGGGATTTCACGATTTTTCACAGGATTCACAAAGGAGAGAGGGTGCGGGTGTATTGAAGTGTTTTCAATCTCGCCATCTCAATCCTCCGACTTCTCAAACTTCATCGGCTCGTCCAACTCAAACACCGCCTTGTTCGGCTTGTCGACAATGCGCACCGGCATGATTTTCGGTATTCCCTGTCCCAGGGCTTTCATTTCGTGGATGATAAATTGGGTCACCCACGGAGAGTCACGGCGGCTGGACATGAGAGGAAATGCAAGTGTGCCGCGATTGACCGGCTCAATGCCCTGTAAAAACACAAAAAATCGTCGCCCGTCTGTTGCAAACCGGCAGATGTGGTGATAACATAAAAGTTTAGGGTGTCTTGTGCCACCTCGTTTGGAATTCGTATGATACCTGTGCCGTTCTCATTTTCTACATCCGGATTTGTTTATGGACGAATTACTGATTTGTACCGATCTGTTTCGGGAAGCGACGCCGGAGGATTTGAAGGCAGCGATCAACGTACCGGATGTCGGGATACTGACCGAGGCGGTCAAGATTCCTCCTTTGCCGTCGAAAGAGCTTGACGGTATTCTGCAGCGCAACTGGTGTTCTCTGCCCCCGCATTCCGTCGGTATTCCCGGCTTCAATCTTTCACCTTTTGCTCAAAAGGTGGAAATGGACGACGGTGTGATTGAGTATTACTGTTCGAACGTCAGGGTTTACAGTTTGACGGCGGCCTGCAAACTCTGGGGTGCGGGTGAAGTCGCAAGGGCTTTGACGCGTTATGAGGAATGGCTTCATTCATCCGATGCGAAACGGGATGATCCGTCGAACCGCCCGTGCTTCCTGCTCAGACGATGTGTTACGGAAGCGGAAAAGCTGTTTGCCATTCTCAACTACCAACAAGCAGGACAGAATCAGGAAAAGGGCAACCCGGCTCCAACTCCATCGAAGCAGCTTTCACGTCATTTCATGAAAAGGTCTGACAAACTGCTTGCGATGGATGCCGCCGTTCAAATCATTTTGGAAGCGATGTTTGCAAACGCCCCTTTTCCGGTACTCACGGAAGTTGCCGAGCAGCTTTTCAAAGACGGTTTTGCGATCAATCCTGAAACTTTTAACAAACGACTGAGCGCGAACAAGGTAATAAAAGCACTCAGGAGTCAATCAAAAAAACGCCCTGAAACAACCTCTGGCAAGGCTTATGAGAAGTGGCGTGAAGGGTTGATGAAGACACTTGTCTCTTTTCGTGTTCCCATTCTCCAAAGTGATGATGCAGGTCTTGAAGAACCGGCGAAAACAGGTCGCGCGAAAAAAAAAGAAGAAAACGAAAACAGCGACATGACGAAATCGTAACCCACCGACCGGGTTATGCGATCAGTATATTCGATGGTGTACTCGGTTACGGAACAAAGAAGGGTTTCATTCCCTTTCAGTACGATCAATTTCTGGCTTGGGCAAAAAGTCAAGGTAACCGTTATGCCCGACTCTATAAGCCGTTGACGAAACGTTTTACGAAGCGACCAGCCCGGAAACGTTCGATCTGTGCCAAATTGCATTTGAAAAGCAACTGCCGGTGTTTTCTGGTTGGGACGAACTCTTTGTCCCCGGAACGGGAAATCCTTTCTCCGACACCGCTTGAACTTGAGCTTTGGCTGGCCAGTGAAAGCGGGCGTAAAGAGGCACGACACAAATTTGGGCTGCGCACCTGTCCCCGTTGCCCTGCCAAGCGTACCAAGTATCCCTGCCCGTTTGCCAAACCCATTGTTTTCGGTCTGGATGCCGATCAGGAGTCCGATCCTTTCTTGGATAAAAGACCGGACTATTGGAAGACCTGGACGGACTGTAAGATTACCGAAGTCTATTTCAAACCCAATACCGAAGACTTGGACAACTGGCTGGATGCGGGGCATACCGCTGAGGAATTCTCTTTCGGTTTCTCAACAACAAATGAGCTTTGATCCCCGTTTCCGTTTAAAATCCGAAATTTGTCCGAGGCAAAAATAGCGGATTTGTCTTGAACGCACCACTGCCACTCGTTGCTCTATATTATTACATTCAAAAGAGATAAGTGAATTTGTCGCTTTTCCATTTCTTACGTCATTGTCCTTTTCAGGTAATTAATGAAGGCGAAGTCCCATTATGACATTGCTTTTGTTATGATCTCAAAGCGTTTTTCTGAATCATGCCCGTTGGGATGAGCAAGCAATGTGAATCTCATCGGAAAATCCGTAATTTGTCCAAAGACAAAAGAGCCGATTTTTTCACTTCAGAATCCATGTTTTTTGCTTTATCTCTTGATTGAGTAATGAGATAGAAAAAGCATCATCGATTATTTGCCGTCCATGTTACGCTCTCATGTTCCAGGGAAATAGGTGGAGGGTGAAACGAATTACGGGACTTCGTTTTTACCGTCACACAAAAATCAATCAGAAAGTAACAGAAAGGTTACCCCATGCCCAAAGCAAATTCATTTTTTGAAAGCACGACAAGGAATCGAACCATGAAGATCATTACCATCAACCCGGAACTAATGCGGGTTGTTGTCAAAAAAACTTCCGCCACGAAACGAACCAAAGAACGGCGGCGAACTCCACGGTCAATAAGGCAAACCTTGTCGGTCTGTTTTTTGAAAAAGAAAACTTGATTTCAACAATCATCCTCAATTTTGAAAGATGAAACCATGAGTATTCGCAGCCCCCCCGAAACATTGTTTTATTGGAACATTTTTCTTCAACCCCATGTGAGATAACTTATGCAACAGAAAATTGATCCGAAACGGATACGCACGGACTTGGACACGCAGGCACGGGTTGAAACCGACGCCTCGGTGGTAGAAGAGTATGCGTCGGCGATGCTTCGCGGCGACGAATTTCCGCCCATTGTGGTTTTTCACGATCTTGACTCGGATGTGTTGATCCTTGTCGATGGTTTTCACCGGCTGGAAGCGCACATGCGGGCCAAGCCGGATGAGGAGATGGAGGTCATCATCAAGGACGGTACACTTTCGGATGCCCGTTGGGCGAGTTTTACGGTCAATGCAACGCACGGTTTACGGCGCAGTGCCGCCGACAAACGCCGGATCATCGCCGAGGCATTGCGGCACGAAAAAGGAGTCAAGATGAGTGACCGGCAAATTGCCGGGCATGTCGGTGTTGATCACAAAACGGTGGCTGCCGTTCGTCGTGAACTGATGACGGGTGGGGAAATTCCCCACGTTCATTGCCGGGAGGGAAAGGACGGCAAGGCTTATGCCGTCAAGAAAAGCGAACCGGAACCGGCGACGGAAGTCGAGGGAGTCTTGATTTCCTTGCCAAAGTTTCGTGATGGTAAGCCGGAAGTTTTGCTGGACGTCCTGCTGGGATTCTTCCAGGAGGAGTATCTCCAATCCCTCGCTGCGGCCATTCACAAAAGATTCAACAGCGCAAGGAGAACAAGATCGCGAGTCGGCTAAACCCATCTTGTCCCCCCATCTTTTATCAACAATCATTTTCGAGAAAGAATTTATGAAAATCGCTTACGCGCGTTCTGCGTTGCGTCCTGAAACACAGAACATCATCGACCATGCGAACGTCATCATCCGGGAATACCAGCAAGCGGGTTACCGGATCACGTTACGTCAGTTGTATTATCAGTTTGTCAGTCGCAATCTGGTGGAGAACAACATGAAATCCTACCAGCGCATCAACACGGCCATTGCGAAGGGGCGCATGGGCGGCATGATTGATTGGGACGCCATCGAAGACCGGACACGCAACCTGGTCTCCCGTTCTCGATGGAACGAGCCACAGGAAATCATTGAGACATGTGCCTCGCAGTACCATATTGACCTGTGGCAGGATCAAGCGAAACGTGTCGAGGTCTGGATCGAAAAGGATGCCCTGGTCGGCGTGATCGAAAAGACGTGCCGGCATTGGGACTGTCCTTATATGTCATGCCGTGGTTATACCAGCCTTTCGGAAATGCACAAGGCGGCCACCCGGATGATTGAATCCAGCGAACGGGGTTATGAATACGTCATTTTGTATGCCGGTGACCACGACCCGTCGGGCAGTGACATGAGCCGCGACATCCAGCAACGTCTTGACGCCTTTGGAGCCGACTTCATTTTTCAACGCGTCGCCTTGAATTTGGAACAGGTCCACGCCCACCACTTGCCGCCGAACCGGATCAAGGAGAGCGACTCACGCTCGCAAAAATACCAGCGTCGTTTCGGCGAGGGCTGCTGGGAACTGGATGCCTTGCCGCCTTCGGAGTTGAACAGGATCATCGAAGGTGCCATTTTTGAACACATTGATGATTATGCCACCTTTCAAAAGAGGCGTGAAGAGATTGAAACCACCCAATGGCAATTGTCCTTGATCGCCAACGATTATTCATCGGTCATCGCGAACCTCATGGTCGAGTACGATGATTGAAGTCCGATTGATTTTCGTAAAAATGTCCCAAAATGAAATTTTTCGCGTGATATTTTTGGCCTACGCCGCTATGTGAGATAGAGAAAGGAGGTGACGCGACAAACATTGTCAATCAGTTTTATCCCGGTTTTGCGGTTCCGGGTCAAGGAAAAAATTGCAACTTATCGGGATCGGACACGTCGTTCGATCCTTCCACCCATTTTTTACAGAAAGACGTTATGTCGAAACTTTACCGGTTTGAAGTGGAAACCCTTTGGATTCACCCGGAAATCAACTTCTCGAAGCGTCGCGAAATGGTCTATGACTTCACGACCGACAAGTTGATTGCCGATGAGCGGACGTGGTTCAACGGTCAGGATTTTTACGATCCGAAGCAATCGCCGCACATTTATGCCGACTGGGAGAAGGCGGAGTTGGCCTACACGAACCTCGACTGGCAGATGGAAGAATGGGAGCCGTTGGCCGGTTTGATGCAGGCAGGGAGCAACGAGCATATCGAAGCCTTCCGGCTGATCTCCGTTGACGAAAACGGCAACGAGGAAGTCGTGGCGGAAAACAATCTCCTCGCCGATGGGATTGCCGTCAACGAAGCATACCGGCAATCGCAAACCGCCTGATTTCCCCCCACCGGGAGCGGACTTCCGTCCGTTTCCCCTCATTCACAACGACATTCTCTTGTCGTTTTTTCGCGCATCCCCGGCTATTGTGCCGAGGTGCGTATCTTGATTTCACCTCAAATTTTTCAAGGAGGCAACATGCCAAAACAACTGAAACCGCCGGTGGGAAACGGTACTACATTCCCACAACCAACATCGGCAGGCAACGAAGAACAGTTCCCGTTGATGACCGTCGATTCCATTCCTTCCAACACAGGAGAAACCACCATGACCGTCAATTTTGAAACACTTGCCAAAGCCGAACAAACAAAGTCCATCGTCGATTACAAACGCTATCAGGAATTGCTGCGTGATCTCGCGTCTGGCAAGGAACGCAACGAAAATGAAATCCTTGAAATCCTCGAGCGGGTCGGTCGCAACGTCACCATGCTCAAGGAAGACTACACATGGCGTGCGAAGCGGGATGAGCAGATTGTCGAGGTTCGCAAGGAAGCGGAGTATCGGGCGGAGCAAGAAGCCATCCATGCCGAATCGAAAGTATTAAGCGACGAGTTTGCCAAAATCAAAGCGGAATACGATCAAAAACGCTGGGTGCTGGACGCCAAATACCGTCAGACCAAAGCAAAGATCAGCGGGATTAACCGCTTGCGCGACGAATTGAGGGAAAGTTGCCGCGACCCGTATTTGCACGATGAAATCGAAAAGCTGAATGGCCAGTGTCAATCCTTTGCGACGCAAAACTATCTCAAAAAGCAAAAGGAGGATGCCCGGTTGAGGCTCGTTTTCAGGCAACAAGAGCTTGACAGAATGCCCGCATTTTGTCACGGACGAATTGAGAGGATCGACAATCTCAAGGCGATCATCAAGGAGTTGCAGGCACGATACGATGAACTCCAACTCGAAATCGACACCATGGACAGGAGGGAAAAAGAAATCGAAGCGGCCAAACGTGATGTGTATGAACGCATGGTGTTCGCGTAAGTATTGTCAAAATCAATCACCAGCATTCTTTGTTCCCGGTCCGCTATCCGTCGAGCCGGGTTCCGTTTTCGCACCCGGTCACGTTGGCCGGGTGTTTTACCTGACCTTAACACAAGGAAACTTTATGTCATAAACATCCACTTTACCAACCCCTGCCAAGGAGACATTACCGCCGTGGCACAGCCCCAGGTGTATCACGTTGGCTCCGCCGCCGAGACGCAAGTGCAAGCGAATTCATATCGACCTGGAGGATGGGTACAACGATTACGCTGTCCTGAAATGCCCTGTTTGCGGCTTTGAGTACAATCACCTGACCGGCGTCGAAGTGCGCGGCGGAATCGGGCGCAGGGAAGGCATTGGGACACGCATTGACGCTACGGGCACACGAATTTTTGGAACCTGTGTTGACCGGGGCGTTGCCGTCGATCTTGAATTTTCAGGCGAGTGCGGTCATGATTTTACTTACACGCTTGAGTTTCACAAAGGTCAAATGCAAGTCTCGCAGCGTGAAATGCCCGGCACTCTCAAATCCGCCATCTGGCGCGACTGATCTTTGAACGACACACACCTCTTTACAGCACCCGCTCGTCGGGTGCTTCTTCACTATTCCGAGGCACACTTATAAGCCTCGGATTTCGTTTTTTCTCTGGCTCAAAACGCGAGTTACTACAGTGAAATTTATCCTACATGCGATCATTCCGGTCGCGTGTTTCATTCAACATTTACAAAGTCGGAACGAACCCGTTTCGCAATGTCACAGCACTCAACGATTCAGAGAAAATGAAACGAGCCGGGCGTTTACCGAGGCGGTCAAAATCTTCTGTTTGACATGCAGCCATTCTGCATAAATCTTTTGTAGGATCGCCGCATACGGGTCGGTTGGACAAAGATACCAACCTAACTCAAACGGCCTCTTTTCGGCAAAAAATATGCAGATTACTTTTACGTACCCGGTTGCCATTAACCGGGAGCATTCAATCACTTTTTTTACGGAACATTTATGAAGGAACATATCACACTTGCCGCGGTGATCAAGCGGCTTGAGTCGCTGGGTCATGCCGTTCAGCAATCGGGAGACACATATCGTACCCAATGCCCGGCGCATGGCGGCGAGGATAGCAACCTCGCCTTCAGCGTCGGCAAAACGGGACGTGTCGTCTTCACCTGCCACTCGCACCACTGTTCGTATGAGGACATTGTCGCTGCTCTCCAACTCAAGGAAACCATGCCACCGATCCAACCGTTTGTCAAAAAATCGGCCACAGGCAAAACCATTCACCAAACGCTTCAGGCGGCGATCAACGCGGTAGCCTTCGGCCTCGGTCGCAAAGATGAAAAGCCCGATAGCGTGTATCGCTATCCCAATGTCGACGGCAGTGAGAATCTTGTGATTTGCCGTTGGGACAAAGGCAACGTCAAGGAAATCCGACCGATCACGAAAACCAAAGACGGTTATATCGTCGGCAAACAAACCGAAAACATGTATCCCATTTATCGTTTGCCTGAAATCGTCAAGCACATTCAAAGCAGTAACAGCACAGCTCGCATTCTCATCTGCGAGGGTGAGAAGGCGACGGATGCGGCGGCAAAAGTGGGTTATGTCGCGACCACTTCACCGTTTGGCAGCGAGTCGGCGGAGAAAGCGAACTGGTCAGTCCTTGACACAATGGCTTTGCACCATAAACTGAAACTTGAATTGGTCATACTGCCGGACAACGATGAGCCGGGCGCAAAATACGCCGAGTCGCTGGTCAACATTTTCAGTGCGTTCAAGTCGTCGCCGTTGGTCAATGTCGTGCAAATCGCCGATCATGCCGCGATCACAGGTATTGCCGCCTTCCCTGTCAAAGGCGACTTCGCCGACCTGTGCGAACTGCTTGATGGCAAAGACCATGCCGAAATCAAGCACCTTGTCGATCAAATGATCGCCGAATCCTTGCCGGAGGCGGTGGTTGAAGAAGGCTTGGAGTGGGAGCCGTTCCCAGTTGACTTGCTCCCGGATACGATGGCAAGGCTGTGTCGCGAGGCGGCGAAGGCCAAGAACATTGAGGCGGCTTATGTGGCCACATTCGCAATTTCGGCGGTTGCGTCAGTGCTTGGCAGTGCCTACAAAGTGCGGCTCAAAAAGGATTGGATCGAACCGGCGATCATTTGGACGTGCCTTGTCACGGAGTCAGGCAGCGGCAAAAGTCCCGGCCTTGATTCGGCCTTGAAACCGCTGTTGCACCTGCAAAATGAATCCGACAAGCGATACAAGGAGCATTACAAAGGCTATGCCGGCGAGATGGAGCAATACCAGCTCGCTTATGAGGATTGGAAAAAAGATCGCCGCCGTCTGCCCGGCCTGTTGCCACCAGCCAAGCCCGAACCGCCGCAACATGACACGTACCTTGTCGATGATGCGACAATGGAGGCAGTGGCCGACATATTGGAAAAGAACCCTTTCGGCGTCATGTTATTGCGAGACGAATTGGCCGGTTGGTTTCGGTCGTTTGACTGCTATCGTGCCAGTGGCGGCGGTAAAGACCTTGCGGCATGGCTGTCCATTCACGGTGGTCGTCCGCTTCGTATCAATCGCAAGACGGGCAAGCAGTTCATCCATTCGAGTAACCCGGCTGTCAGTATCGGCGGTGGTGTCCAACCGGAAGTCCTCAAGCGAATTGTCAAGGACAACGAAGACTTTTTCGATTCGGGACTCACGGCACGTATCCTGTTTGCCATGCCGCCTGACCTGCCGTCATATTGGTGTGAGGAAGAGACCACGGACG
>WRMR01000097.1 GCA_009776995.1 Planctomycetaceae bacterium
CGTTGCGTTCGTATTCGTAGTCGACTCGTTCCTGGCGTTCCTCGTCGCTGAGCCGAACAATAGATTTTTCCGTGTTCATGAGGATTCCTCCATGAGTTGGGGGGTAAAAAAGCCCCAACAGTAGAGAAAAAATCACGTTTTTAGGCAACATGAATTTTTAGAATGGACACACCACTACGGCTATTCGCAAGAATGGATTATACATTAGCAATTTAATTATCTTTTACTCCAAACGACTGCCACATTTTACCGCAACGGCCTCTTTCATGAAATCCAAACCAGTGAAATTTACGGGCTATGGCACGTTGTTGATGTAAACAACGGTTTTGTCTTGTTTGATTGCAGTAGTCGTTACGGTATTGTCCGTTTTAATACTGCGCCGATAGCCAACCTGTTCGATCGACGGGACATTCTGGTTGGGCGAATACGGAACCGGAAGCGACTGGGAAGTGGCAACCGCAACGGAAATGGGTGCCGAATCGGTTTGTACTGTCTGTCCCGTCCCGACGGGTGCCGTGTGCCAGGCAACCGACAGCGAGGTGTTCGGCATGGTCGTTGATACGGAGTTCGCTGGAATTCCGTTCGTCTCATATTCGGATGTTTCATCAACCGTTTCCTCTACAGCTGGAAGATGGTACGTTTGTTCCGAGCCAAGATTTTTCAAAATGGCTTCCGAAGGACTGCGTTGCGGGAATGCCGGTTGTAAATCACTCGAATCCGGTGTTGTATTCACTTCACGGCCTGGAGTTGTTGGATAGGGCATTTCCTGGAGTGATTGCGGCGCAATGGGTGCCAAAACCTCATGGGACGACGACGGCTCAACGGCGGGTGACAGCATTTGCGACGGCGTCATGCGTATCGGAATGGCATTCGGAGCGGGTGCCGCTTCGGTGGGCAATATCCCGCTTGGAACCGGCAATCTCGGCGCAGGCGGAGCTTGCCGCAATTCCAGCGGATAAATCATGCCTTCGATGTCCGAAACGTCCGGCGTCTGTTGCGGGATGTTGCCTCCTGGCAAGATCGGAGCCGCCGGCAAGGTCATGCCCATGTTCTCATTTTCGCGCGACACGAGTTGGTTGTAATCCGCTTCGCGAATGCTGCCGGGGTCAAGCCAGATGCCGTTTTCATCCAGTTGCATGATGCCCAGTTCGAGACACAAGGCGGAACGCATTCCGTAATGATCGACCCAAATCGCCATAAACTGGTTTTGGGCACTGAGCAAACTGTTGAGAGCTTCCACCAGGTCGCGGGCAAGCGTGTTGCTCATGCTTGTCGAGTCTTGGCCGACTCCCGGCGGTTCTTCCATTGCGAGTTGGGCCAAATGCACCCGCGAAATGGCGACGAGAACCGCACGTCGTTGCACCTCGAAGTCGAACTGCACATTGTCGATGTTCCGCAACGAGTCGCGCAACGTTCGGTTGACGCCATCGACAAAGTTGTAGTAATTCCGCCGCGCACGCTGGTAGTTGATCTGTGCCTGTCGATAGGCGTTGCGTTCGAGCAACCGGGTCATGGGGGCGTCCCACTCGACGCCGACATTAATTTTGCCGTTCCGACGGTCAAACGCCACTGGATTGTTTGTACGGGTTCCAAGTTCGCCGTTGACTGAAAAACTCAAATTGCTCTGCAACTCGTTGGCCGCGATTTCGATATCCCGCCAACTGTTGACCAGCTCGGCCCGGGCGTTCATCCAATCCAGCCGGTATTGCGAGGCAACCTTGATTGCCGTGTCCGCTGTAATGTCGATCGGTGTCATCGCAATGGCGTCCAGTCGGGCGCGGGCTTGTTCGAGCGATAATTGCCGCACATCGCCGGTCAATTTCCGCATCACTTGCGTCATAAAGAACCGATAAGGGTCCTGCTGCGCATCAGTCAGTGCCCGGGAAGAGGTGTCTTCCGGCAGACGTGTTGACGTCAGCGTGTTTTGCATATTCAGCGCAGCAATACATTCCATGCTGTCCGGATCGATCCGCCCCATGCCGAGCATCGTCACCAGGTCCTGACGGCTGATTTTCCTGATATTTTCAATCAATCGGAACGTCATTCGCAGGTCGTTTTCCAGCTTGGGGACATCCTTTCGCAATTGCGCCACACGCTCGACAAATGTTGCCTCGCTGAAACTGACCGGGTCGATGTAACCTTCAAACTGTTCGGTTTCCTGCTCCAGAAAGCGAATGTTGGAAATCCGCTCGGGTATTTTGGCTTCCAATTTGTCAATGTCTGCGTAAACATTGGCGATTTCGCCTTTGAGCCGGTCATAAAGAGAATTCAATCCGTCAATCAGTGTGTTGGGAATCTGTTGATTCTTATCGCGAACAACGAGATAATGTGTTTCCAGACCTTCCTGAATGGCGGTCAGTTCCGGCGACATGATTTCAAACTGTTGCAGGAGCGGATCTTTGATTTGCACTTTCAGATCCGGCGGCAAACCAAGACGGCTGGTCACGAACTGCTCGACCGACGAATTGTACGCGTTGACCTGCGACATCAACTGGCTTTGCGAACTCAGGTAACTTGCTCTGGCCTGCTCGACTTGGATGTATTGTCTGACACGTCCCGCTTCAAACAGGGCAATGAACTGTTTTTCTGTATCCCGGTTCGAGATGACGTTGTTTTGTTGGTTGGCAATACGAATCTGCGACGCCAGCAACGAAATGTAACCGCCGCTCAGGTTCGAACCGATGCTTGAAGGAGTCGGTGAACCATTGGCGACCGGCATTGTGACGTTGTTACCGCCGAAAATGACGGTCTTGTAAAATCCCTGCCGATAATAAGCCATCTGCCGGACATTGGCCAGCAGGTTGCGCTCGGAACGGGTCAGGCTTTCGAGGACGTACTCTCGCCCGCCGTTACGGAGGAACGGTTGCAGGAAATTGGCACTGAGGATCGTCTGGTAGGCTTGGGTGTCCGGACCGGCCAGTTGCCAGGTGATCGAGTTGGCCAACTCCACCACTGCCTGGCCGCCGGTGGCCAGCTTTTTATTGAAACCAACCCAATTGCTGTTCGTCCAGGTGGAATCGCGAACTGCGCCGTTGGACGAATAAAACATCGAACTGCCGCCGAATAACTGCGTATCGAACTGGAATCGCTGGGCGGAAACGGCCAAGGCCGACAAGTACAGGTTTTCGAGAGCCGTTTGGTATTCCGGTGAGTGAATCTGGGCAAGCTGAAACGCGGTTTCCTTGTCCAAAGTTACGTAACCCTCGTCGTTGAATGGCAAATATTGTTGCCAGTGCGGGTTTTCGATAAATTGGGTATGACCATTTTCGTCCCAATCGCCATTTCGCTTGCCGTCAACGCAGTGCATATAATGATGTGCCGTTGCGTCATCCGGCGGCATCGGTTCGCAGTCCGGGTGATAGGGATCGTAAAATCGCGAGTTGGGACCCGGCTGCAAACCATAATCGACCAGTTCCCAACGTTTGTCCCGGGCTACCGCCGAAAGCAGTTCGTTGACTTCGTTGTCGGCCTGGTGACGATAACGTTGGCGGCTACATCCCGCAAGTGGAAAGAAAACTGCTACCGAAAACAATACAAGAAGGGAAATTTGAGTTTTTTTCAAGATTTTTTTCTGAAAAAAACTTGTTTTTCGATACGATTTGATTCTCGTCATAATTTTTCTCTCTGCCTTGACCGGCTGACTGAAGCAGTGGCTTCTGAAAAGCGATGCAATTAAATAACAGTCGAAAAGAATTGCTAAAAGTTTTAATGGCTTAATTTTGCGACAAATCATGGCGCAAAGTTTTGTTCAACCACAAGCTCATTACCCGATACTTATTCGCGTATCTGTCTTATAACATCGTCGGTAATCTGGTAAAACTTTAGCGGTTATTCCGAAAATAACAGTGAACGTTCTTTTACTAATTCTTTGTTTTATGTTGAATTTTTCAAAATGTGAAAAAAATGGTGCATTTCAACGTATTTCAACTTTCGTTCTTGACTTTTGGCTGGACGGCAAATAACATGGATAAGAAGTTGGATTGTTTTTTTGCAAATCACCCGGCAGAAAACGATCCTCTCATCACAGAAAATGGTGTCTTTTCAAACAGAACTTGATTGGCGCAACTAAAATGAGTATCTGGAATAAAGTATTGCTTGTCTTGATTTTTCTTTGTGCGGCTGCGTTTGTTTATTTTGGTGCCGAAGCATTGAAGATGCGCCGCGATTCGCAAAAGAAACTGGTCGATGCACGCAAGTCGCTGGAAGAAGAGCAAAAGAAGAACCGGGATTACCTGTTCGGGACGGGACAGGACGACGGTTTCATCTTCCTTCGCAATGACGTCGATCGTCTTCGCAAGTTTCGCGGCACCCGTGCATGGCCCCATTGCCTGCCCCAGGCTCCAGCCGTGGTGAGCGGCACTCTGGTGACGCTGCAATTACAGGTTGACGCTTTGCCGGAACCATCGGTTGCCCAACCGGATGAAGCTGCGGCCATGACGGATAGGCAGGACACGGTTGCGCAGGACGCGGATACACAAGGAACTGAACCACAAACCCCGGTCGCGGATTCCAGCGAGACCATGCTCCCGGATGCCGCGTCACCAAACACGTCCACACCCTCGACTCTGCCGCAAGACCGTGTTTTACCCGGTACAATCGTCTATTTGTTTGACAAACGGGCCATTGCCGATGGGGGTTGTCTGCTCGGGGAATTTACGGTTGCCAAAGTCGAAAACACGGAGAATATTGCGACACTGACCAATGTCTATCCGATGACGGAAGCTGAAATCAAACGGATCAACGACAGCGTTGCGCAAGTCGCGCCGTGGGCGGTCTATACCGTATTGCCGCGTGAGCTTCCCAAAACGGTTCTGGCCGGAAATGGCGAACAAGCCACTGACATTGCGGCAGTCGCACCGGAGCCGGGTGACGACGACGTAACAGAGGATGCTTCCGAAGAAATTGCGACTCAAACACCGTCGGAAGCATTGACGGACCCGACGGAAGACCCGCGCCCGGCATTGGCACAAACGTTTGCGTCGCTCAATCATAAACGAATGCAGTTGTTGAACATGATCGAGATGCAAACAACGCAAAAAGCATCGCTTGAAACGACTCAAAACGAAGCGGCGAAAATGATCGAGTTTTACCACAAGGAAATCGAAGGCACTCAGGCACAACACCAGGAATCCCAACTTCAATTTGCGGAAATCAAAAAACTGTATGATGCAACCACGGCGGAAATTGCAACTATCGAAGAACTCATCGCCAGTCTCAAATCGCTGAATAAGAAAATGCTGGCCGACCTGACTCAGGCACAGCTTCGTGCATCGGAAATCCTGCTTGAACGCAACGCTTCCCTCTCGATGGCACATTGATTCTCCGCTTTGACCGCTTTCTCCTTTGTGTCCCTCAATCGGCGATTCTTTTAGCCGGTTGAGGGGTTTTTCTTCTTATCGGTGGAATGCACACGAGATGCCCCGGATCAATCCGTGCGTTCTCTGAATATCGCGGCTCTGAACGGTTGCGCCATCGTTCTATGGCTACATATCGTGCTTTTGCGTATTGTAAGCGTCCATGATCTGATTGAGTACGTAATCATCGTCTTTTGCCTCGGCGAGGAGACCGGCATAGGCGTCGATGTGCTTGCTGAAGTCAGTTACAGGTGATTCGGTGAGAGTGCGAGGACGGCCAAAGATTGGCCATTTGTAAAAGCAAAACGCCGCACACAGGACGATCAGGTGGCACAAGATGACCGAAAGCGGCCAGATGTGCAGCAACGTCAGCAGAACATGCGGCGATTCCTCACTGACGTCGTTTGACCGCTCAAAGTCGATTTCCGAATATCCGATATAAATGCAAGCTCGTTTTTTTGGCGTGCCGAAGGTGTCAATCAACCGTCCGGCCAGTTTGCGATGCTCGTGGTTGACGAGCGGGAAATTGAGCAGAAAACCGGCATGGGTGACGAAAATTGCCTGACTTTGGCCGACTTTCTTCCGTGCAACAAGCACACGGCCATCGACTGACTGACTCTTGCCGGACGTGACAACCGTTTCGCCATCGGCAAGCAACAGCGGTTCAACGTTATCAGCAAAACCCCAGTCTTCATAGCAGGTCAGTTGCAACTTGTCGGCGTCCATGTCGTTTGTCCAATCCGGGTCGCCGGAAATTGCGGTGACTTTGTACTGCTTTTCCTGCAACCCGGTTTCAAACCACTGGCATTTCGTATTCCGCCCAATCCACTGCGAATCATCATGATCGAAAAGGATGAACGGGAACGGATCATTGGAAGGATCGTCCTGCTTATCGGTGTTTTGCTTGTCGTCTTTCGTTTTGCTGTTCGGATTTGCCAGAAACGATCTGAGACGATTTTCCGCGTCGAATTTCCGGGAAGCGATTTTTCGGCGATCTTCCTCCGTCGGTGCCGCGTCTTCCACGGCGGACCAATAATCCACGGTCGATTCAAACGCGCGGCCCACATAGACGAAGGTTCGCCCCGGCTTGGCCTCAAGCCAGTTTTCGATCTGCTTGACGGTTTCTTCTCGCGGACTGCCGGTGCGACGCGCAAACCAGATCAGCACATCGCAATTTTTGGCGTAGGAATTGATAACCATTTCGGTTCGCAACGCATGACCGCGACGTGTTGCCATGTGATGAAAGACAGAAATGCCGTTCAAACTCCGATCATACGTCGGCGGCGGAAGGTATGTCGTTTGCACCTCCTGTTGACAGCCGACCACCCCGGCCAACAGCATCGCAGTGATGGTGAGCAATAGCGGCATGATTGCCGATGGCTGAGATGTGTGTTTCCGTGGTTTTCGTATTGGCATAAAAGCTGGTGTTGTACTCTCACACAGAGGAACACTGGTTTTCAAGACTTTAACATATAAAAACGCTACAAAAATGATAACATGAAATTGACATGAGACACACGGTCCTTCAGAGCCATGATCCCAAACCTTAATCATGACGAAGTGCTAACCGATGATTTTGCAAAATCGCCCATAAGCGTCCTGCCAGACGGCGGTGTCTTGCGGCAGGTATTCGATAACCTCGAAGCTGTCACGGACGACTTCACGGGCTTGCGGGATGCCACTGACGTCACCGGAAGCGACCGCCTGCATCATGAGGTTGCCGATGGCCGTTGCTTCAATCGGTCCGGCAACCACGCGACGCCCGCAGGCGTCGGCTGCCGCCTGACAGAGCTGGCGATTCTTGGTGCCGCCGCCGACGATATGCACCGTGTCGATCTTTGTGCCGGTGAGCGATTCGCACATTTCGAGCGTGTAACGGAATTTCATCGCAATGCTTTCCAGTGCACAACGCAAAATCGCCCCTTCCGTTTGCGGTACTGTCTGGCCGGTTCGCGAGCAATACTGCCGAATCGCTTCGGGCATGTCGGTCGGCGAAAGAAACTCGCGTTCGTCCGGGTTAATAAACGCTGCAAGCGACGGGGCGTTCGCGGCCAGTGCGTTGAGGTGTTCCCAGTCCCAGTTGCGTCCTGCCTGATTCCAGACGCGGCGGCATTCCTGAATGAGCCACAGTCCGCTGATGTTCTTGAGTAGCCGCATCGTATTGCCGACGCCGCCTTCGTTGGTGAAATTGAACCCGGCGACTTGGGCGTTGACAATCGGCTTTTCCGTTTCGACGCCCAGCAAAGCCCAGGTGCCGAGACTGATGTAGCACCAGTCGGTTTGGCCGGTTGGACGCGAGGTCGGCACGGCCATGACGGCACTGGCTGTATCGTGTGTGCCAGGCAACACGACGTTCGCCGCCGAAAGACCGCTCGCTTTGGCAACGTTCGGCGTCAATTTGCCAAGCACCGTCCCCGGCATGGTGACCGGTGCGAAAATATCCGTCGGCAACCCAAACCGTTCGAGCAGGTTGACGGCCCAGTTGCCAGTGAGCGGGTTATAGAATTGCGTCGTTGTCGAGTTGGTGAATTCATTGGCCTTGACGCCGGAGAGAAGCCAGTGGAACAGATCGGGCATCATGAGAAAACGTTCGGCCATGTCGAGAACCGGCGAATGGGCCCATTTCATGGCCAGCAACTGGTAGAGTGTGTTGAACTGCATGAATTGCAGACCGGTGTTCGCGAAAATGTCATCGCGGGACACGATTTCAAACGCACGTTCCATTGCCCCGTCCGTGCGCGGATCGCGGTAACAGAAGGGGATGCCGAGCAACGTGTCGTTCCGTCCGAGCAGACCGAAATCAACGCCCCAGGTATCGACGCCGACACTGACGATGTTCGCACCATAGAGTGCCCCCGCTGCCTGCAAACCTGCGGCAACGTGACCCCATTGGCCGGGGAAGTTCCAGTAAAGACTGCCCGCCATTTCGACCGGCCCGTTCTCGAAGCGATAGACTTCCTCAAGATTGAGCCGCTTGCCGTCGAAGTGCCCGATGATGTGCCGTCCGCTCGACGCCCCCATGTCAATTGCCAGATAGGATTTTGTTGCCACGATCTTTTCCTTTACTTGTCTCTCTATTGTTCGGAGTTGTTGAAAATTGAACGACCAGGTTATTTTAACCGACGACATGGAAAAATTCAAGATGTGACGGTATTGAGACTTTTCACAATTTCTATAACCCCCGACTTACGCCGGGGGTTATAGAGATATTGCCCCATTCAAAGCAAGTTCGTGTAGTCAATCAACCTCAGAAATCCGGAAATCTCACGTTTGTTTTCAATATTTTTATCAGCCAACTCGTAAACACTTGAAAAAAAATTGCGTTTTCTTGACGGGTCAAAGTTTTTTTTGTAAATTGAAGGGTATCTGTTCACGGGTTATGTTTTTCGCGCAGAGGGCGCAAAGATCGCAGAGAGACTAAGGGAAAGTTTTTTTGGGAGTATTTGATGTTACTAAGGGAGTGGCGGCAAGTCACCCTTAGTAACCTTGCGTCTCCTCTCCCTTCGGTATTCCCTGAGTAACTCTGCGTCCTCAGCGGTCTCTGCGCGAAGTAAAAATCTTCGTGGTGAAAAATGACTGTGAACGGTTACATTGAAAGGAACCAGTCAGGGTGGTCACGCTGTGACCACAGGAATAGCAAGTTTGGCATGGCGGTCACGGTGTGACCGTCGAATTTTAGTTCAGGAGAAGACTCACGATGAATCGAATGCTACTTTCAGCCGCTCTTTGTGCGGTCGTTGCGGTGGGATTTTTGTCCATCAATTCGTTCGGGCAATGGCAACCTGCGGGAGAGAAAATTAAATCGGTTTTTGCTTCGCAAGTCGATCCGGCGAACCCGCACCCGGAATACCCACGTCCCCAGATGGTTCGCAAAAACTGGCAAAATCTGAATGGTCTCTGGGACTATGCCATCGTTCCGGCAGACCAGGAGTACAGCGAATCACAGGGTAAGATTCTCGTACCCTTTGCGGCGGAATCGTCGTTGTCCGGCGTCGGCAAGCCTGTGACGAAGGACAACGTACTTTACTACAAACGGCAGTTCGATGCCCCGGAGAATTGGCAGGACAATCGGGTTTTGTTGCACTTCGGCGCGGTGGACTGGGAAACGAAGGTCTTTGTCAACGGCAAAGAAGTCGGTTCGCACAAGGGCGGCTACAGCCCATTTTCGTTTGATATTACCGATGCTCTGAACGCAAGCGGCCCACAGGAACTGCTCGTGCGCGTGTGGGACCCGACCGACGCGAGTTTCATTGCCCGCGGCAAGCAGGTCAACAGACCGAACGGCATCTGGTACACCGCCGTGACCGGCATCTGGCGAACCGTCTGGCTCGAAACCGTGCCGAAAACCTACATCGAGAGCATTAAACTGACGCCGAATGTTAATGATGGTACGATCACTCTCGAAGCTAATATTATCGGGGCTCAAGAAGACGACATGCTTCTTGTTAGGGATTTAGAAAAGCCTGTTGCTACAGATACTACGAAAAATATTACGAATTTTGTATCAAGCACAGGTGTTCGAGTAGGCAAGCCTCTGACGCTGAAGATTGACAATCCGACGCTTTGGACGCCTGACAACCCCTTCCTGTACGATTTGAGTATCACAATTGGACGGCCTACTGCTGATAATAAGAGTGCGTTGACGGAAATTGATTCCGTCAAAAGCTACTTCGGAATGCGAGAAGTTGCTCTTGGTAAGGACGAAAACGGCGTCACGCGAATTATGCTCAACGGCAAGTTTCTGTTCCAGCACGGGCCGCTCGACCAGGGTTGGTGGCCGGACGGACTTTATACCGCCCCGACCGACGCGGCACTGCGTTACGACGTCGAAATGACGAAGAACATGGGCTTCAACATGCTGAGAAAACATGTCAAAGTTGAACCTGACCGGTTCTATTACTGGTGCGACAAGCTCGGTATCCTCGTTTGGCAGGACATGCCCAGTGGCGACCGTTACATCGGCGGACGCGACCCGGACATCGAACGCACACAGGAATCCGCCGACCAGTTTTACGCGGAAATCACCGAGATGATGACAACGCTGGTCAACCATCCGTCGATCGTGATTTGGGTGCCGTTCAACGAAGGTTGGGGACAATTCCAAACGGCAAAAGTCGCGGAATATTGCGCGAAACTCGACCCGACCCGGTTGATCAACAGTGTCAGCGGTTGGACAGACCGCAAAGTCGGACACATTCATGACATTCACAGCTATCCCGGCCCGGCCATTCCGCCGCTGGAAGAGGAACGTGCCGTTGTGCTTGGCGAATACGGCGGGTTGGGGTTGCCGATTGAAGATCACACCTGGCTCGACAAGGGCAACTGGGGTTATGTTTCCTACCAAAACAAGGCCGAACTGTTCGACGCCTACGAGGTTCTCAACCAAAAGCTGCATGTCCTCATCGGGGAAGGGCTTTCCGCCGCTGTTTACACGCAGACAACCGACGTGGAAATCGAATGCAACGGCCTGATGACTTATGATCGCGCGGTGACAAAATTCGACGTCGGCCGCATGTTCAAAATCAACCAGGCGTTGCGTTATGCCCCGCCGACGATCAGGGAAGTCGTGCCGACCTCGCAACGCCGTGCACAACAGTGGAAATACACGACGGACAAACCGGGCGACCATTGGATGAAAGTGGATTTCGACGATTCCACTTGGAAGACCGGCCCCGGCGGGTTCGGAACGGAGCAAACGCCCGGTGCGGTGGTTCGCACGGTTTGGGATACGAGCGACATTTGGATTCGCCGGACGTTTGAACTGGGTGCCGACGATGTTGCCAACATCGGACAACTGTTCCTCAATATTCACCACGATGAAGACGCGGACGTTTATATCAACGGCGTTCTTGCGGCCCAACGTACCGGATTTGTCAGCCGCTACGGTCAGGCAGTAATTTCACCTGAAGCGAAAGCGGCGTTGAAGCCCGGTGTGAATACGATCGCGGTGAAATGTCATCAGACGGACGGCGGGCAGTACATCGACGCCGGCATCGAAACGGTCACGCCCACTCCGCGCGGTCAGCAACCGCTTTGGTAACAAGTCGGATTGTCAAACAAAGCCGGAATGAAGTGCTATACACACATGAGCAAGGGACAGGAATAGCAGCCGGGAACGTAAGTAACCGGTTGACGACAGACCAACGGCCAAACCCGTCGTTGCCGCTCCGGGTTGCTGTTTCTGACCTGCTACGTTCGAGTGGTGGAAAGTGAATATCATACGCAAGTTGAAGGGACGCTTTGGTATTATCACAGTATGATTGAGGCTCTGCGCAATGCCGGGAATTGTCCGTTGCTGGAGGAACTGGAAATCACGCTTGCACGACTGGAAACAATGATCGAAGAAAGAGAGAACCAACCATGAGTTACGAGTACAGCGGACCGGGAATTGACCAGGAATACACGCCGCCGAAATCGAATAAAACGCGAAACTGCTGTCTGTTCGCCGCCGGCGGGTGCGGTTGTTTGACGGTGGTGATCGCCATCGCCATCGGCGTTGCATCTTTCTATGGATTTCGAAGCATGTCGGGTTTGTTGGGAACAACCGCCAATGCCGTTGTCATTACCAACGCTTTGGAACGGTACAGCCAGGAACACGGATACTATCCCCCGGCCTATACGGTTGACGAAAACGGGCAACCTCTGCACAGTTGGCGAGTGCTCATTCTTCCCTATCTTGCTACAGCGCAGAAT